>CAYTMY010000101.1:0-5405 GCA_964439075.1 uncultured Lachnospiraceae bacterium
GCGAAGAGGCCACGAAAAGGGAACGGGCAGTTGTATGCGCTCTGCGTCCGTCATGGCAAAATCATGCAAGCTCACAAGTCCGCTGTCTACTTTGCCGACTACGGGCAGGGGAAGGGGAACAAAAATGCATTTGAAGTTTCGCGCATAAGAGTAGCTCAAACCAAGCTTCTGCGATATCTGAGCCCGCTGGTCGATGCCGTAGCTTCTTTGGGAGTTTGCGTCCACCTCCTGAAGAAAATATATATCGGCTCGGTTTTCATAAAGAGTATCTTTAATACCTTCAAGATAGCCTTGTACGCCGCTTTTGTCGGGGTGCCCCAATTTTCCGCCGTCCATGAAAAATTCTTCTTCTTTGCCCAAGCCCGAATAGCCTATATTCCAGCTTACAACGGTAAGTTCTTCGCCCCCGTCTATAGTACGGCTTCCCGAAGTGAATTCCACTGCTTCTCTGTCCGCGGGTCTGTATTCCGTTACGCTCAAAAATATCAAAAGTACCGCAAACAGCGCAATCAACGCTATGACCACGCCGAGTATTATCTTAGGCGCTTTTTTCATTTTTTTCATATAAATACCTCTGTTTATAATTTATTATACACCAAAACGCGCAGTTATATCAAACATTTACCGCTGCCGTACTCAAATAAAAAACGGCGAAAACGCCGTTTGCGTTCGTGCCGCTTTTATCTGTTCTTTTTATAACCCCTCTTTACGCTCAGGCGCGCCATGGCTCTGGAGAGGGCTATTTTGGTGCCCTTATATTCTATCATGCTTTGGTTTTGGCGTATGGCCTCGCGTGCGCGCGCCTCTGCCTCGGCAGCCCTTTTTTCGTCGATGTTTTCGGGCCATTCGCACGCCTGTGTAAACACCAGCACGCCCTCGGGAGTCACCTCTATAAAACCTTCCGAGTTAAATGCCTCCTTTTGAATGCCGTTTATCTTTATCTTTATGCTCCCCACTTCAAGCGGAGCCACCATAGGTTCGTGATTGGCGAGTACGCAAAGCTCTCCGTCGGGCGCTTTTATAGTTACGGACTCGGCTTCGCCCGAAAAAAACTCGTACTCGGGGGTCAGCACATCAAGCTTAAAGTTCATCTTAAAGCTCCTTTGCCTTATCAAAGGCTTCCGAAAGGTTACCCACCATAAAGAACGCCGCTTCGGGCAGCTCGTCGGCTTCTCCCGCAAGTATGCGCTCAAAACTGTCTATCGTTTCGCCGAGAGGCACGTATTTTCCCTGCATACCCGTAAACATCTCGCCCACAAAGAACGGTTGGGAAAGGAAGCGCTCTATCCTTCTGGCGCGGTGCACCGCAAGCTTGTCGTCCTCCGAAAGCTCGTTCATGCCGAGTATTGCTATTATATCTTTCAGTTCGTTGTAGCGCTGCAAGCACTGCTGCACGGCTCTTGCCGTTTCGTAATGCCGGCGCCCCACAATGCTCACGTCGAGTATGCGCGAGCTGCTTTCCAGCGGACTCACCGCGGGGTACACGCCCATTTCGGCAATGGAACGCGAAAGCACCGTGGTGGAGTCAAGATGTGAGAATATCGCCGCGGGCGCAGGGTCGGTGAGGTCGTCCGCAGGCACGTAAATAGCCTGCACGCTCGTCACGCTGCCCTCCTGTGTGGAGGTGATGCGCTCCTGCAATTCTCCCAGCTCCGTCGCCAGCGTAGGCTGATAACCCACCGCGGAGGGCATTCGCCCCAAAAGCACCGATACCTCGTTGCCCGCCTGTACATAGCGGTACATATTATCTATGAAAAGCAACACGTCCTTATGCTGTACGTCTCTGAAATACTCCGCCATGGTAAGCCCGCTCAGCGCAACTCGCATACGGCTGCCGGGAGGCTCGTTCATCTGCCCAAAGGCCATGGCTGTCTTTTCCATTGCGCCCGAAGCCTTCATGTCGGCTATAAGGTCGCTGCCCTCACGGCTTCTCTCGCCCACGCCCGTAAATACCGAGTAGCCGCCGTGCTTAATGGCTATGTTGTGTATCAGCTCCATTATCAGAGTGGTTTTGCCCACTCCCGCTCCGCCGAACAGCCCTATCTTGCCGCCCTTTGCGTAAGGCGCAAGCAAGTCTATCACCTTTATACCTGTTTCAAACAGCTCCGTAACGGGCTTCGTTTCCGAAAGTTTCGGAGGTTTTCTGTGTATTTCCCACGCCTCATTGGCGTATATGGGGCCGCCTTCGTCGATGGGTCGCCCGAGAACATCCACCACTCTGCCGAGAACAGCCTCGCCCACGGGCACTCTTATGCCCACTCCGCGGTTCGTCACCTCGGTGCCGCAGCGCAGCCCCTCCGTTGCATCAAGGGCTATGCAGCGCACTTCGTGCGGGGTGTTGTGCGCCGCCACCTCCATGTGAAGACCGTCGGAAGTAACCAAAAGGTCGTGTATGGCGGGGTTCTCTTTTTCGAATGCGACGTCCAAAACAGGACCGCTTATCTTTACTATTTTTCCGTGCTGATCTGTTTTTTGAACCATATTTATCTTCCTGTGTTCGACAACGCTTCCGACGAGCCCGAAATCTCGGCTATCTCCGTGGTTATACGGCTTTGTCGTACTATGTTGTACTGCATTTTTAGGCTTTCTATCATTTTGTCCGCGTTCTTCGTGGCGTTCTGCATGGCGTTCATGCGGCTGAAATGCTCGCTTGCGTACGCCTGCACCAAGGCTTCGAAGATGATACCCACTGTATACTGAGGAACAAGTGAGTCAAACACTTCCTGCGCGGAGGGGATATAGCGTATCTCTCTGCCCCTTACTTCGCTGTCGCTTATAGCGTCATAGTCGCTCTTCATTACAGGCAGAAGCCGCCTAAGCACGGGAGTGTCCTTTGTTTCTCCGTAAAAGCTTGTGTATATTATCATTACCTCGTCGGTAAGGTGTTTGTCGTAAAAGTCGAAAATATCGTAGGCAAGCTCCCTTGCGTTGTGAATGGAGGGGTCCTGACTTATTCCGTATATCTCCTTATCCACCTTTATTCCCTCGCGGCGGAAGTATTCCCTCACTATTATACCCACCGATATTATCATGCAGTCTTCGGGGGGAGTTTCGCTTATCCTCTTTACGGCAAATTTCAGAAGGTTCGCGTCGTAGGCTCCGTCCAACCCTCTGTCGCCGCCCACAACAATATAAGCAGTGCGCTTTGTGCCGCGGTCGGTCAGGTATTTGTGAGAAATATTTACCGACGAGAGAATGTCCTTCATGGAAAGCTGCACCTGCCTGAAGTAACGGTGATTGTATTCTATATGCTTCATAACGCGCTTCAGCCTCGCCGTCGAGACAAGGTTCATGGCGTTTGTTATTTTGCGCGTTTGTTCAACTGCCGCTATATGTTCTCGTATTTCGTTTACATCGGACATTGTTTACGCCTCGTTTTAACTGTTTGCTTCCGCATACCGCGCTATAGCCGCGGTAAGCTCTTCTTTATCCCCGTCGGTAAGCTCTCCCGTTCGGTCTATTCTCCGCAAGGTCTGCGGCAGGTTCTCGCTGAGATAGGCAAGCAGCCCGTTTCTGAAGGCAAGCACCTTATGTGTTTCGATATTTTTAAATGCGTCGTTCGTAAACGCTATAAGAAGAGCGGTCTGGCGCGAAACGGCATATATCTCGTCGGGAGTTTGTTTCATAATTTCCGTAAGGCGTTCGCCGCGCTCCAGCGAAGCCTTTGTGGTATCGTCCACGTCGGAACCGAACTGTGCGAATATGGCAAGCTCTCTGTACTGCGCTATTTCAAGGCGCATATTTTTGGAGACCTTTCGCATTGCGTCCCTTTGCGCCGCACGCCCCACTCGCGATACCGAAAGCCCCACGTTTATGGCGGGGCGCACGCCCGAATAGAACAAACCGCTTTCAAGGTATATCTGACCGTCGGTTATGGAAATGACGTTAGTGGGAATGTATGCGGATATATCTCCGTTCATCGTCTCCACTATCGGCAGCGCCGTCATGCTTCCGCCGCCGAGTTCGGGCGAAAGCTTTGCCGCGCGTTCCAGAAGCCTGCTGTGCAGGTAAAACACGTCTCCCGGATAAGCCTCTCTGCCGGGCGGTCTTCTCAGCAAAAGCGACATTGCCCTGTATGCCACGGCGTGCTTTGATAAGTCGTCGTACACAATAAGCACGTCCTTGCCCGCATACATGAATTCCTCAGCAATTGCACACGCCGCGTATGGCGCTATATACTGCATGGCGGGCGAATCGCTTGCCGTGGAGGCAAGCACTATCGTTTTATTCATAGCTCCCTCATCGGAGAGCATTTTTGTAAGCTGCGATACCGTGGAGGCCTTTTGACCTATGGAGCAGTACACGCATATCACCTCGGAATCCTTCTGGTTGAGCATGGCGCAGGTGGCTATGGTGGTCTTGCCCGTTTGCCTGTCGCCGATTATAAGTTCTCTTTGCCCTCTGCCTATGGGTATCATGCTGTCAATGGAAACAAGCCCCGTCTCAAGCGGGGTATTCACGGGTCCGCGCTGCATTATTCCCGGAGCGGGACTTTCTATATTCCTGTACTTTTCGGCTTCCAGCAGTCTTCCGTCAAGCGGTCTGCCCAAAGGGTCGATTATTCTGCCAAGGAGGTTTTCTCCCACGCATATATCCGCCACTCTGCCCGTGCCGCGCACCACGCTGCCCGCGCTTACCGCGTCCGCGCCCGAAAACAACACTGCGCCCACTCCGCTGAGGCGAAGGTCGAGCACCATTCCGTAGGCGTTGTTTTCGAATTCCAGAAGCTCGCTGTAGCGGCAGTGCGAAAGCCCGTCTATCTGAACGATGCCGTCGGAACAGCTTGTAACTATGCCGTACTCGAATGTCTCGGGCTCGTATTCGAAGTCTTTTAATTTATCCTTCAGAAAATTGCCGATCTGTTCGGCGTCAAAATCCAACATAACAATACTCTTTTCTATTCGGTAAAGCTCTTTTCCATTCCCTTCAGCTGCGAAGAAAAACTCGCGTCGTACACCTTACCGCCGATGTAAGCCACAAAGCCGCCCAAAAGATTCTTGTCTTCGATTATCTCAAAGTCGATAGGGCGCTCGAAAAGCTTTTCAAACCCGTCGCGTATCGCGTCGGCGTCTTTTTTGCGGAAGGGGGGCGCCATTTTAAGAACGTCGTTCATTTAAACGCGCACCTCTCTTTTGAAATACTCTTCTATCACTTCTTCGTTGTCCGCAAGGGTCACTTCTCTTTTGAGTATCTTGCGGGCTATGGCAAGAGATATCTCGGTTATTTCGCCCTTTGCCTGTTTTATGGCGGCCTGCTTTTCCTTGTTTGCCTCTTCGCGCGCCGTTATGAGAATTTGAGCCGCCTTTTCGTTTGCCTCTTCGAGAACCGCCGCCGCTTCCTGCTTGGCTTTCTTGTTTGCCTCGGCAAGAAGAAGAGAGCACTGCTCCTTCGTTTCGGCAAGCTTT
>CAYTMY010000102.1:0-637 GCA_964439075.1 uncultured Lachnospiraceae bacterium
TGCGGCCGATGGCTACCAGCACATATTCGGCTTCGAGCTCTTTGCCGCTCTGCAAAGTCACTTTTACGCTGTTCTCCGAAGGTGATACTTCGGCAATACCGTCGCCGGTTATTACCTTTATCTTCTCCTTCTTGAACTGACGTGCCAACTGTTTTGCAACATCCTCATCCATGGTGGGAAGAATCTGCGGAAGCATTTCCACTACCGTAAGCTCCGTGCCCATTTTTGAGAGGAACTGACCGATCTCACAGCCTATTACTCCGCCGCCGACGAGTATCATCGATTTGGGAGCCTGCGTGAAGTCGAGTATTTCATCGCTTGTTATGACTCTTTTGCCGTCATACTTAAACATTCCGGGAGTTATGGGAACCGAACCCGTTGCAAGAATTATATAATCGCTCTTTACTTCCTGCTTTGAGCCGTCCTCCATGCTCACTTCTATCGTGTTCTTGTCGATGAGTTTGCCGTAACCGTTTATGCAGCTCACGCCGTTTTTCTCGAGCAGGTAGTGTATACCTTTTACGAGGTTCGTCGTTACTTTGTTCTTTCTTTCGATTATCGCGGGATAATCCGTGGTGATATCGCCGCTTATGTTTATGCCGAAGCCTTTTGCGTCCTCAGCCGTTTCGTACACTTC
>CAYTMY010000102.1:647-5338 GCA_964439075.1 uncultured Lachnospiraceae bacterium
GAGGAGCGCTTTTGTGGGTATGCAACCGCGGTTAAGACATGTTCCGCCCACCTTATCTTTTTCGATAAGAGTAACCTCAGCACCTTTTTTTGCCGCAGCTATGGCAGCTTCGTATCCTCCGGGACCGCCCCCTAAAACTGTAACTTTCATTGTTATACGACCTTTCTGTTGTAAAGGATTAAAGTCCTGCCTGTGCAATGATATCGGGAACCAGCTCTTCGGCACCTATAGCCATAATATGAGCACCGTGGCAAAGACCCTTTGACTTGAATTCCGCGATAAGCTCTGCGGAAACCGCAACTCCTTCGAGTTTCTGATTCTTTGATTTCATTTTCTTCTGAACGTCTTCGGGATCGTTCGGATTAAGGTTCTTCGTCGCCGAATCTTTTATTCTGTTGATTATTTCATCCGGAATGTATATACCGGGTACGTTTGCACTCATGTACTTGGCCATACCCGCATTTTTGATGGGGATAATACCGGCCATGAGATATACGCCGTATTTTTCGGCAAGTTCCATGAAAGGTTTCATGCTTTCGGTTTCATAAACGCCTTGCGTCTGGAAGAACTTTGCGCCGGCTTCTATCTTTTTTCTCATCTTTATGAGCTGAAGCTCAACAGGGTCGTATACGGGCGTTACGCTTGCTCCGAGATAATATTTGGGAGCGTCTCCTGCGAGCGCATTTCCGCCGCAATCGGTTCCCGCTTCAAGACATTTTGCAGCCTGAAGAATCCCTACGCTGTCAAGGTCAAATACGGGCTTGCTTTCTTTGCAGTCGCCCACAGTTGTGTGGTCGCCCGTGAGAGCAAGCAAGTTTTCAATGCCGAATGCAGATGCTCCGAGGAAATCTCCCTGTATCGCCATTCTGCTTCTGTCACGTCCCGTCATTTGCAGTACGGGTTCAAGACCTGCCTGTTTGATCATTATGCAAAGAGCGAGTGAGGACGCTTTGAGTGACGCCGACTGGAAGTCGGTAACATTTACCGCGTCGACATTGCCTTTGACAAGTTCCACCATTTTCATTTGATGTGAAAAATCACATCCTTTGGGAGGAGCCATTTCGGCTGTAAGAGCAAATTTGCCACTTTCAAGAGCTTTCTGTAAATTACTCATTATCTCCTCCTTTTGCAGTTGCTGCTTTTAAGTCTATTGTTCTGGGGTATGCTACATTTGCAAAACCCTTTGAGTCATTTATTTTCTCAAATTTGTCGAGCTGACCGATATTTTTGAGTCTCTTGTATATTTCTATCCATGCGCACGGATTTTCGGGATTGACTTCGCATTTGCCGTCCTTCGCTCCGCCGCAGGGACCGTTCATGAGGCTCTTTGCGCATTTGGTTACCGGGCAGATACCGCCTGTAAGACCGAGCACGCAATCGCCGCACTGTTTGCAGGCTTCGCTGAAGAGAGTGAGTCTTTCTATCTCGCCGAGGAACAAAGTGTTGTTTGCGGGATATACCGGATAACTTGTGTTGCCGGCTATAGTCTGAGTACCGTCGCCGCATGACATGGATACTATTGCGTCTATATCCGCATCCTTAAATGCTTTGAGTTCCTTTTTCATAAGGAGTTTGTTGCAGCCCGTATCGGGATATATGCATCCGACTACGTTATAGCCCTTTGCTTCGAGAGCTTCCTTCATTTCCTTGAGCTGATCTTCGCCGCCCGTCTGACAAACGGTTGCGCATTGACCGCAGCCTGAAAGCAGTACGTTTTTGGCGTCGCCGAGCATTTCAAGCACTTCTTCGAAGGGTTTTTTCTGTGTAATAATCATGCCGAAATGTTTCCTTTCGTGTTTTTATTATTGTTTAGTAAAGACCGTTCTGCAATTTGCAGCCTTTTATTATGTGCTGTGCCAAAAGCGCCGTCGTTATGGGGCCTGTTCCGCCGCCGCAGCCGGGCGTTGCGCTGGTTATCATGGCTACCTTTTCAAGACAATCCTTGTGAGCGTCTCCCGCTCTTATCTTCTTGCCCTCTTCGTTAAGTATGAATTCGCCGTTTTCCTTCATCTGTGACATTGCCACGTCGATGAGGATGCAGTCTTCGCTGAGCTGCTCGGGTTTTACGAGACCGTAAATTCCGGCAGCCGTAATGACAATATCGCTCTTCTTTGTGAAACTCGCTACGTCTTTTGTGAATACGTGTACTATCGATACCGTTGCAAAAAGATCTGTAAGCATGAGTGCAAGGGGTTTGCCAAATACGTTGGAGTTATTTATTATCGTGATGTCCTTACCCTTTACGTCGATGTTGTAGAATTTAAAGAGTTCCATAACTCCCTCGGGTGTGCAGGGGTAAAAACCTCTTTCGTCCGATATCATGAGTTTGCCGAGGTTTGTCGGGTTCATGGCGTCGGGGTCTTTTTCGGGACTGAGCGCATATTTTATCTCTTCTTCGTCGAGCTGTTCGGGCAGGGGTTTGAATATGAGTATGCCGTTTATTGCTTTATCGGCGTTTGCCTGTCTTATTTTGCCGATGAATTCTTCTTGAGTCACGTCTGTTCCGAACGCAACGGACTGTACCTCAATGTTGGACTTTGCCATTCTTGTGATAATGCTCTTTTCATAAGAAAGGCTGCCGGGGTCTTCCCCTACGCGGAATACCGCCAATTTAGGCTGTATACCCTTTTTGATAAGTTCGTTGGAATCTTCCAGAACCTTTGCCAGCATTGCTTCGCTGACTTCTTTGCCGCTTAAAAGTTTTGCAGTCATTTGATTACCTCCGGTATATTTACGTGCCGATGCACGGCAATGCGCCGTGCAAGCTTAGAGCTTCGATTTATGAATTAAGTGCGTTTTCCACGTCCTGATAAATCTTGTCGCATTTTTTTACTGCTTCGTCGATAAGAGGAGTGAGTTCCTTACGTACCGATGCGACAAACGCCTCATCTTTTATCATGTTGATGTTTATAACTACGTTGAGCCAACCACCGAGTATGGCGCTTCTGAGCAGAGCCGCTCCAACACCAACGTCGGAGAGGGCAAGTTTGCTTCCCTTTATTGCCAGCTCCTCCTGAAGGTCTACAGCCTGTGCCGCTACCCTTACTATTTCAATGGGTACGCTGCATGCTGTTTTAAGACATTTTTCGAGAACTTCTTCCTTATGAGCCTTTTCTTCCTCCGTCTCCTTCGGAAGCCCATAAGCCGCCGAAAGAGGAAGAAAATTTTCGGCGTCCTCGTCTATCATATTAATGAGCTTATCGCACAGAGCTTGAGCGTCTTTTGTTATTCTTTGTATGTCATCTTCATACTGTGCGTACTTCTTTTTGCCTGTGGTAAGATTGCACACCATTCCGCCGAGCGCCGTGCCGAGTGCACCTACCAAAGCCGCTACTCCTCCGCCTCCGGGAACGGGTGCTTTCGAGAACGTATCAGCCGTAAATTCAATACAGCTTTTTTCAGAATACTTCATGCGTTTCTCCCCTAAGTTTTCAAGCAGCCGGCTTTAGGTTATAAAGCCGGCGCCTGTTGTACTAACTTAAAAATTGAGCTGATTTAGAACAGTCCGGCGATTTTTCCTTCCGAATCCACGTCGATCTTTTCGGCCGAGGGTACCTTGGGCAGTCCGGGCATCTTCATTATAGCGCCTGTTATGGCTACTATGAAGCCTGCACCTGCCGAGAGGGTTATCTCGCGAACGGTGATTCTGAAGCCCGTGGGACGTCCGAGTTTCTTTTCGTCGTCTGTGAGCGAATACTGCGTTTTTGCCATACATACGGGGATATTGCCGTAGCCGAGCTTTGTAAGATTTTCGATTTCTTTCTTGGCTGCCGCCGTGAAGTCTACGCCGTCTGCTCCGTATACTTTCGTGCAGATAGCTTCGATCTTCTTGTCGATAGGCATATCGAGGTCATAAGCGAATTTGAGTTCGGAGGGTTGGTCACAGAGCTTGACGACTTCTTCCGCGAGTTCTTTTCCGCCCTTGCCGCCGAATTCCCAAACTTCGGAAAGCTTGACGTTAACGCCGAGCTCTTTGCATTTGTCTTCAACGAGCTTGATTTCCGCATCGCTGTCCGTAACAAATTTATTGAGGGCTACCACTGCGGGGATACCGAATACGTTCTTGATGTTTTCAACGTGTTTGAGCAGGTTGGGTATACCTTTTTCGAGTGCTTCGAGGTTTTCCTTCTGTACGTCGGCTTTGGGTACTCCGCCGTTGTATTTGAGTGCTTTTACTGTTGCTACGATGATAACTGTGTCAGGCTTGAGTCCTGCAAGACGGCACTTGATGTCCATGAATTTTTCTGCGCCGAGGTCTGCGCCGAAACCTGCTTCCGTTACAACGTAATCGGCAAAGTGCATTGCCATTTTTGTTGCGAGAACGGAGTTGCAGCCGTGTGCTATGTTCGCAAAAGGTCCGCCGTGTACGAACGCGGGCGTTCCTTCGAGCGTCTGAACGAGGTTGGGCTTGAGAGCATCTTTAAGGAGAGCTGCCATAGCGCCCTGAGCGTTGAGCTGTCCTGCGGTTACGGGTTCGTTCTTTCTCGAGTAGCCGATAACTATCTTTGAAAGTCTGTCTTTAAGGTCGTCGATGGAAGTGGACAGGCAGAATATAGCCATAACTTCAGATGCAACCGTTATATCCCAGTGGTCTTCACGTACATAGCCCTGAGCTTTTCCGCCGAGACCGTCTACCGCGTTACGAAGCTGTCTGTCGTTCATATCAACGGCTCTGTGCCATGATATTCTTC
>CAYTMY010000103.1:0-5297 GCA_964439075.1 uncultured Lachnospiraceae bacterium
TACGACCTTATGAAACGAAACGAGGAAAAAAAGATACTCATAGTATTGTCCGACGGCAGACCAAATGACGTAAACGTGGCAAAGGCAGGCAGAAAAGTACCCGCTGTTTATACGGGCAACGAAGCCGTTGCCGACACCGCACATGAGATACGCCGCGCACGAAGCAACGGGATAAGCGTTCTGGGAGTGTTTGCGGGCACACCCGACGACCTTCAGGCGGAGAAAAAGATATTCGGAAGCGACTTTGCTTACATCCGAAATATAGCTGATTTTTCCAACATGGTGGGAGTATACCTGAAAAAGCAGATAGAAAACGAATAGAAAAAATTTAAGGAGAAAACAATGGACCATGTAAAAAAAGCCAAAGAATTATTTAACGAAGGATGCAACTGCGCACAGGCGGTATTCTGCGCCTACAGCGACGACTACGGCATCGACCCCGACACAGCACTGCGAATAACCGGAGCTATGGGAGGCGGAATAGGCGGCACCCGCGGCGTTTGCGGAGCTGTAAGCGGAATGGCGTTGGTGTGCGGACTTAAAAATGCAAGCACCGATCTAAGCGACAAGGAAACAAAGGACCAAACTTATAAGCTCACAAAAGAAAAAATGGAAGCCTTTAGAGATAAATTCGGTTCCTGCGACTGCAAAGAACTTTTGGTGCTTTTAAAAAAGAACGATCTCGTCAAGAATCCCGCACGCCCCTGCGATGTGTTTGTGGAATATGCGGCAGAACTGGCTGAGAAGGAATAATAAAAACGATGAGCCGTTGTTTCAGACGGCTCATCGTTTTTATTTGTACTCATTATATATTATAAGTCTACTGTTTTCTTCTTCCAGACTTAGGCAGACTCCAACCGTACTTTGCCGACAATACCCTTATGGTAACAGTAACTATTATGGCGGCAAAAATATCTATGGCGTAGCCGGCGCCGCTCAAGTAAAGCAGATAGTAAACCACCGCACCTGCAAGCGAAGCCTGCGCATAAACTTTTTTATACAGCACCTCGGGCATTCTATCCGCCATTATATCGCGTATGATGCCTCCGCCGATACCGGTAACGACACCAACGAATATGACAAGCAGCCAGTTGGTGTGCTCTACCGTATTCATCGCCGTATTCATTCCTATCACTGTAAATATCCCCAAGCCCAACGCGTCACAAAAGTTAAAAGTCTTTGCAAAGGCTTCATTGTCGACATTTACTTTATTACCGAGAAAATAATCGGCGGCAAAAACAATAACACACGTAGATATGGCAAGCACAATATAGATATAATTTCGAAACATCATCGGAGGAACGTTGCCGATCATCGTGTCGCGCAAAACGCCTCCGCCAAGCGCCGTCACGCACCCCAACACGCAAACCCCGAATATATCCATCTCATTCTTTATAGCCACGAACGCTCCCGAAAGCGCAAAAGCGCATACCCCGATAAGCTCCGTTATATATATTATTTTTTCAACAAATTCCATTGGCACTCCGACTTTCGGTTATTTTTAATGTCCGCATTAAGCATAAAATATATACCCAAAGCATCCGATTTGCAACTTATTCCCAAATCTTTTCTATCACTTTTGCCGCATTGATAAGTTCGTCGGAATCCTTCCGTGAAAAACGCGCATATAGCGTGCTGTCGCAATCGAGTACCGCAACGACCTTTTCTTCGTGCAGCAGCGGTATTACCATCTCGCTCCTTGAATCGCTGTCGCATGCTATATGCCCGATAAACCTGCTGACGTCGTCAACAACTACAGATTCGGCGTCTCTTGCGGCTTTACCGCAAACACCTTTATCCAACGGTATGCGGCTGCAGGCGACCTTCCCTTGAAACGGACCGAGAACAAGTTCGTCGTTTTTTAATATGTAAAACCCTACCCAACTGATATCCGCAAGTTCCTCTTTAATGAGCGCGCAAGCATTTGCAAGATTTGTGACCAAGCTATCCTCAGCCGATAATAATCCCGAAAGCTTTAACGCAAGTTCACCGCAAGTCGCAGGCATCTGTCTTTTTTTATAATCCTCGGCAGTGAGCGAATAGCAAACGCAATCGTATACGCTGCCGTCATATATTTTGTAAGCATGAGTAAGAGTGCCCTCAAACTTAAAACCGCTCTTTTCAATCACGCGCATGGAGCGTTTATTATATGGAAAACAGTTCACAGATATCAACGCCAGTTTCATTACATTAAAGCCAAAAGAAAGCACTGCGCTGACGGCTTCTGTCATAATACCCCTTCCCCAATATTTCTCCGACAGCACATAGCCCAGTTCCCTCACATCGGCAGCAATTCGCTTGGCGTCCTTATGCAAGCCGACAGATCCAACGCACTTTCCGCTCTCATTGTCAACCAGTGCCCAGACCTCTTGCTTTTCAATGAAGTCCAACAATATATCCAGAGACTCCTCTCTGCTCTCATGCGGTTTCCAACCCGCATTCGGACCTACTGATGCGCTCTTTGCGTATTCGAACAGATCGTCCGCATCGGATATCTGCCATGCCCTTAACGTAAGCCTGTCTGTTTTTATCGTATCCATGATTTAAACTCCCTCAATCGATAAGCAAACTGTTATATTATTTATTATATACCGCCTTCATCATTAAAAAAGAATGTTTGACAATATCATACAAAAAATGTATAATATTTTACAAGAATACATCACCTCGAAAGGAAATATGATTATGGGAAAGTTTGTCATAAAAGAAACTAACACAGGGTTCGTTTTCAATCTCAAAGCGGGTAATGGCGAAGTAATTGCCGTCAGCGAAGTTTACACTACAAAATCCGCATGTGAAAAAGGAATTCAGAGCGTAGCCAAGAATGCTCCCAAGGCAAATATAGAGGATCAGACGGTCGATTCCGTCGTTGAACAAAAAAGCCCCAAATTTGAAGTATTTGTAGATAAAAAAGGTGAATTTCGTTTCAGACTGAAAGCCAAAAACGGTGAGATAATAGCCGCTTCCGAGGGATATACGGCAAAATCAAGCTGCATAAACGGTATTGAGAGCGTTAAGAACAACGCGGAATCCGAAACAGTATCAGAATAAGAAAAATTATGCGTCCTCCGATATTATTCGGAGGACTTTTTATTTAGTCTGTTTTCATTCTCCCATGTTCCCTTTTTTGTCGTGATAAGATATAATTAAATTACTTTAAAATATATGAGGAATAAAAAATGCAGCAAAACGAATTGATAGTACTTGACTTCGGCGGACAATACAACCAGCTCATAGCGCGGCGCGTAAGAGAATGCAATGTATATTGCGAGGTGTTGCCATACACAACGCCGATAGAAGAGATAATAAAGAGAGCACCTATCGGAATAATATTTACGGGCGGACCCAACAGCGTTTACGCAAAGAACGCACCGGTGTATGATAAAAAAATATTTGAGTTGGGTATACCGATACTGGGGATATGCTACGGGCATCAGCTCATGGCTTATCAGCTCGGCGGCAAAGTAGTAAGCCCGACCATGCGAGAATACGGAAAAACCGAAACGACCGTCGACACAAGCTCGCCCCTGTTTGACGGGCTTGATGAAAATTTCATCACATGGATGAGCCACACCGATTACATTCAAGAGCTGCCCGAAGGATTTGTTGCGACGGCGAAAACAAAATCTACGCCAAGCGCTTCAATACAAAACACAAAAGATAAGCTTTACGGCTTACAATTTCATCCCGAGGTAGTGCATACGCAAAACGGCACCCGAATAATCAAAAATTTTCTCGTTAACGTATGCGGAGCCGCCTGTGATTGGACAATGAAGAGCTATGCTGACACGGCGGTAAAGCAGATAAAAGAAAAAGTCGGCGGAGGAAAAGTCCTTTTGGGGCTTTCGGGAGGAGTAGACAGTTCCGTATGTGCAAAACTTCTTTCAAAAGCTATAGGCAGACAGCTCACATGTATATTCGTCGACCATGGACTTATGCGTAAAAACGAAGGCGACGAGGTGGAAGCAGCGTTTGCAAACGAAGATATCAATTTCATTCGCATAGACGCCGAAAAGCGCTTTCTTGAAAAGCTCGCAGGCGTGAGAGACCCCGAAAGAAAGCGAAAAATAATAGGCGAAGAATTTATACGGGTATTTGAAGAAGAAGCGAAAAAGATAGGCAAGGTGGATTACCTTGCACAAGGCACCATATACCCCGATATAATAGAAAGCGGCACGGGAGACGCCGCCGTTATTAAAAGCCACCACAACGTCGGGGGGCTTCCCGAGCATGTGGATTTCAAGGAAATAATAGAACCGTTAAGGCTTCTCTTCAAAGATGAAGTACGCGCTTTGGGAAAAGAGCTTGAGCTTCCGGAATATCTCGTAACCAGACAGCCCTTCCCCGGTCCCGGTCTTGCGGTTCGCGTTATAGGTGATATAACGAAAGAAAAACTTGACCTTCTGCGCGAAGCAGACTACATTTTCAGAGACGAAATAAAGCTTGCGGGAATATCGCAGGATATAAGCCAATATTTTGCGGTACTGACAGACATGAAGAGTGTAGGCGTAATGGGAGACGAACGGACCTACGATTATACGGTAGCGCTGAGAGCCGTAACTACGACAGATTTCATGACGGCGGAGTGGGCAAAAATACCGTACGATGTTTTGGAGAGAACAAGCGTAAGAATAGTAAATGAAGTACGCAATATAAACAGGATCGTTTATGATATAACGACGAAGCCGCCTGCTACGATTGAGTGGGAATAAGGAAAAAGTGGTTATTCTTGCCAGAAAAGCATTGGAAATACTCACTTTTTAGATTTACAGCCTCAGACTGTGGCCCATACTCGCACTATCACTTATAAAAATTTGAGCGATAAAAAATATTCCGAGTATTTAAGTTTTAATCTCCCTGAAGGAGCACAGTTTGGCAGCTTAACTATCAATGGGGCAGTCCAAGAAATGGACGATAATGGCGGCTTTATTATCGATGTGCCGGCACAAAGTACAATTATGGCCACTCTCACCTTTAAAGTAGATCGCAGTCTTAATAAAAATAACTTTGTTTATAGCTTTTCCGAACAAAAACAAGTTGGCTCATGGGGAGAAAAGCTTCAGGTGATTTTTAAGAACTCTCTTCCCTATTCGCCGAAGCTCATCGCTCCAAGCGCCACAATCGAAAATAAAAGAATTAATTTTAACGTCGTGCAGGATCAAAGTTTCTTGGGCGCCGTTAGTTTCTAATCTCCTTTCTCTCGCTTAGAAAACTTGTTTTTCTTTCCTCTTGTGCTATAATCACCACCACGGTAAAAATAGAAAGCAATCAGCATGTCGGAAAAGCAAATTCTTAAG
>CAYTMY010000104.1:0-5265 GCA_964439075.1 uncultured Lachnospiraceae bacterium
AACAACTATTCGAAAATGCAGTAAGCCACGAAAAATATGTGTTGTACAAGAGAATGGAATATGAAGATTACTTTGAAGATCTTTTTGCAAGCAAATATCCACTTTCGATTAGCGCTGAAGATGCGGCAATATATAACATTGAAATGGAAGAATTACACAAAGCGTTAAATGAATTAGATATTATGGACAGGCAGCTCATTGATGGGCTGTTTTTTTATGATCTGAGCGAACGTAAATATTCGGATGTAATTAATGCAAGTCGTGATGATGTTCACCATGCAAAAGAACGCATATTAAAGCAATTAAGAATAATAATTGAAAAAGTTTAAAATATTTTCGCCCAAAACCACATTTTTTTATCAATACCTTATAGAGGGATAAATTACTTTCAGTTCGAAGTTGTAATTAGATTGATATTATCAGTCAACGCTGAAGTTTTATCTCTCTTTTAAATTTACGGCCCAAGAGGATACAGGAAGCTGTATAGCTCTTGAGCCTATTTTAATTGGAGGTCACAAATGACACATTACAATCACGATGATAACTCCTACGGTTATGAGTTGCTCGGAAATCAGGTATCAGGCTGTTATAGATATGCGCCAAGCGCAGAGGATGTTTTAATTCACAACATGGAGCTTGAAGCACTAAGAAAAGGAATGGATGAATTAAGTTCATCAGATAGACGGCTACTTAAGGCTGTCTGTTTTGATTCTGATAGCATTACACATTACGCAAAAAGAACAAAGCAAGATATTTTAAAAGTAAAAAAACAAAAGAAAGCCATTTTCGACAGGTTAAGAAAACTTGTTGAGAATGTTTGAGAAAGTGAGGTTTCCATATGGAAAAGAATAAAACGAATGAAAATACTTCTTATCGTATCGGAGATGTCACTTACTCGGTCGGAAGTACATTTTCAAGTAAAGAGAGCGAAAAAAGCTTAGGAGATAGATTAAGCATTTTGCTCCTTATGGATATGAAAGACAACAAGATAACAAATTAACACACTTGAGTTTGGGCAGTCAAGTAAATTATTATGTTTATGAAAACAAATATCTGACTGCCAAACAAGGAGGAAACATAATGCAGTCAAAAATAAAATCAAATGGCACAGCTTTATACTGTCGCCTTTCAAGAGACGATGACGTTCAGGGAGAAAGTAATTCAATAGCCAATCAGAAGAAAATATTAGTCAAGTATGCAAAGGATAGCGGACTTCTCAATCTAAGAACATACACCGATGACGGTTTTTCCGGAACAAATTTCAATCGGCCTGACTTTAAGCGAATGATGGAAGATGTCGAGGACGGCGTAATCGATACAATAGATACGGAATAGACGGATAAGTGCGGCTGTGCGTACTTGTAGAGTTTGGGAAATAAGTAAATCCGGGAAAATTATCCAGCATATCGGGGTACTTGTTCAGCGCGGATTGAAAATGAACCCCGTCACAGGTATCGACTATAAATACCACGACATTATTTTTATCCGAAAGTTCGTATTTCCCTTCGGTAGTCAAGTAATCCATTTTTATGAAATTTGAAGTATCGGTCGTTGCTACCAAGCTTATGAAAGCGACTATTTGCATGAGCACCAAAGCCAACGATACGTATTGGATCGAGTTGAGCACTATGTTTTTTTTTTTTAATTTGCTCAATATGAAATATGCAATATATATTATTGCAAAGATTGCTATCCAAAGCGCTAAATTACGTACAATAAGATTTTGTTCAAAACTATACGTCTCTCCGGTAAGAGAGCTCATTTTTCCATTCAGAAACATGGCTTGTATATAGCAACACAGACCAAGTGCGAATGCCGTCAAGTTGGCTAGTTTGAAAAGTATTTTAGGCAGAATACTTTCAATAAGCACAAGGAATATTATGATTATCAACGACGCCGCCAATAACATAAACCACGTTTGAAAAAATGAAAAGTTAAATTCGGCTATATTGCCGAGATAAATTTCAAGCGGAGCGAAAAACAATAAAGATAAAACAAGAAATGCATTTACGCAAACAGAAAGCAATATCTTATTTTTATTCTGTTTTTTGATAGTTATATCATCGGTACTGTTATTTTCGGTCATTTTTTCCTCCAAGCAGCTTCTGCTAAAACAAAATTTTATCATTAATAACCATATAAGTCAATTGCAATATTCTACACTATTATTTTGCTATCGAGGGCTTTTATTGTATAATATATACATTATAGCCGTATTCAGCGGCAACACTGATTGACGTAAAAGCATTGAAGGGATTTATTAAATGGACACTCTCGTAAAATGGATAGCGCTTCCGTTGGGTTATATAATGGAAGTATGTTATCGCTTCATCGGCAATTACGGTATAACCATCATTTTTTTCACTATTCTGACAAAAATAATCTTGATACCCGTTTCGGTCTGGGTGCAGAAAAATTCCATAAAAATGGTAAAGATGCAGCCTGCCTTAAACCGAATTAAAGCGAAATATTATGGTGATAACGATACCATTGCAGATGAACAGTCGAAGCTTTATAAGGGAAATAAATACAATCCGCTTGCAAGTCTTATTCCTTTGGCGATACAAATAATACTTCTTATGGGCGTCGTCGGCGTAATCTATAATCCTTTTGACTATTTATTTCATTTGCCCTCGGATTTGATAGCTTCAATTAATCAAATTGCGTCAAAGCTGACCGGAGTGCCTGTAGTTTCGTCTTCCATACAGCTCTCGGCGATAGAGGCTATAAAAAACACAGCTAATAATGAATTGTTTTTAGCATTAAAGGACCAATATCCTTTGCTCGACGTCTCGGGAATCATTAATAATATTCAAAACTTTAAGCTTTCGTTTCTCGGTATGGATTTGTCATGGAATCCGAGCTTGATGATGGGAATAACCATTTTGGTTCCCGTTGTAGCGGGTTTTTCATCATGGTTGTTGTGCGTTGCGCAAAACAAATCGAACGTACTTCAAGCAGAACAAAGCAAATTCAACAAATACAGCATGCTTATTTTGTCTGTAGGGTTATCGCTGTATCTTGGTTTTTTTGTACCGGCGGGAATTGCTCTTTACTGGGTGGCAAGCAATTTATTTGCAATACTTCAGCTTTATATATTAAACGCCATAATACCGCCGAAAAAATATGTGGATTACAAAGCTCTTGAAGAAAGCCGTGCCGAATTGGCAGAGCTTGACGGATTGGAACAGAAGCATAAGCTTTTCAGCAAGGATGAAAATTACAAAAGGGAAAAAACAGACTATAAACGCTTCTTCAGTATAGCGAATAAACACCTCGTAATATATTCGGAAAGAAGCGGATTCTATAAATATTATGAAGCTTTAATAAATTATCTTATCAAAAAAACCAATATTACGATACATTATGTGACAAACGATCCGTCGGATATGATATTTGAATTATCCGATGAACAGCCGCGTATAAAGTCATATTATATCGGCGTAAAAAAAATGATAACGCTCATGATGAAGATGGACTCCGATATGGTTATAATGACGACGCCCGACCTTGATAATTATTACGTAAAACGTTCTTTGGTTCGCAAGGATATAGAATATGTGTACGTTCCTCATGATTCAGCCAGCATACACATGGGATTCCGCGAACATGCGCTTGATAATTTCGATACCGTATTTTGCGTAGGTCCACACATGAAAAACGAGATAAGAGCAACCGAGAGGGTGTATGGAACAAAAGAAAAAACACTTGTCGAGTTTGGTTATCCTCTGATCGAAAAGCTGTCAGCCGCTTACGAAGCAATGCGCGATGAGCCGAAAGAAAAAAAGCAAATATTGATAGCTCCTTCATGGCAGGAGGATAATTTGCTCGACAGTTGCATTGAAAAGCTGATAGATTCGCTTTACGGTAACGAAAACCATATCATTGTGCGACCGCATCCCGAGTATACCAAGCGCTATGGCGCAAAAATGAACACTCTTGTTGAAAAGTATACCGATAAGATAGGCGATAAGCTTTCATTCGAACTTGATTTTTCAACAAATACCTCAATTTACAGCTCTGATATCATCATTACAGATTGGTCTGCAATAGGGCTTGAATTTGCTTTTTCGACATTGAAACCTGTTTTGTATATCAATACCAAAATGAAAATCGAAAACAATAATTATCAAAATATAGGAATAATTCCCCAGGAAATCGCTTTGCGTGATAAAATAGGTATATCGCTCGAAAAAAATGAGCTTGACAAAACGTTTGATACTGTTAAAATACTTTTGGATAGCGATTACAGATCCAAAATAGAAAATATACGAAATGATTATTTCTATAATTATGGTTCAGCCGGTTCGCAAGGCGGTAAATATATAATCGATCGCTTTGTCAATAAAAAATAAAAGGAGTAATACTATTATGATGTTTTTTCCTCTCTATGCTTATATTGACCCGTCTGTTATGACTTATGCCATACAGGCTATCGCCGGTATAGCGATAGCTATCGGCGCTGTTGTAATTGTAATATGGCGTAAAGCGAAGAAAAAAGTTTCCGATAAATTGGGGCTTGAAGAAAAATCAAAGAAGGAAACAGAAGCAGAAGTTCAAATTGTGGAGGATTCCTCAGAGTCCGGTAATTAAAGAATAATGAATAGTTCACATTCACCTTTTGCGGTTGCAAAAGGTGAATGTATTTCAAAGAACGGCCAATTTTATTTGTGCGGGCATAATTTATGATAACAAAAAAGCAATTTAGTTTAATGGAATATTTGGTTGGAGAAGCAGAAGCGGTGTCTCAGCGAAAAGCCGCTTCTGCACTTTCCATGTCCGTAGGCAATGTCAATAAAATATTTTCCGAGCTTAACGAACTTAAATATTTATCAGACGGACGCATAACAGACGCGGGGATTGAGGCGCTCGAGCCATATAAGGTAAAGCGTGCCATATTCATTGCCGCAGGTTTTGGTTCCAGACTTGTGCCTATAACGCTCAATACTCCCAAACCCTTGATACGGGTAAATGGCACTCGACTCATAGATGCGTCGCTTGATGCGGTCCTCGAGGCGGGCATTAAAGAAATATATATAGTTAGGGGCTATTTAAGCGAACAGTTTGACCAGCTACTGTATAAATATCCGATGCTTCATTTTATAGAGAATCCCATTTACAATGAATCAAATAATATTTCTTCGCTTATGTGCGTCAGCTATTTATTGAAAAACGCTTATGTACTCGAAGCAGATCTGTTAATGTACAATAAGAAACTGATAAAAAAATATCAGTACAGCTCAAATTATTTGGGCGTTCCTGTTG
>CAYTMY010000105.1:0-5259 GCA_964439075.1 uncultured Lachnospiraceae bacterium
TGTACGGGGTCTCCTACTGGGACGCAAACGACGGCGCTAAGCTGAGTGATCATATTAAGCAGGTTTATCAATCTCCGGGAGGTAAGGAGAGATATTGGGATCAGGTGCCTCTTGAGTATTTTGCCGATGAATATGAAGTTTCGGTAAGACAATGCTCATTTGAGGATATTATTGAGATAGATACTTTCAATGAACTAAAGGCTCTTGATGAAACGTATAATGTTTGATGTTTAAAAACAGCTGTATTTTCAGCTATTATCTGCTAAGTTCGTTGTGTGAACCATACTGACCATGAATGGTTCACGCATATAAAGTTTAAGTAAAATCAAACGGAGATACTTTCTCCGCACTGCAAATACATCATATTGGGAAGTCTCTGCGATAAATAAGCAAAAGCTTCTTCTCCTGTACAGTGACATGTGTAAAATTTTATATCCTGATATTTTTGCAGCTCTTCGGCTATTTGGGAGAGCGGCGCTTCCGAGACTGTCTTTTTTGTGGCAGGGTTGAAAAGATGATAGCCGCCTATGCAATATTCGGGCGCAAAGGCAGAGGCTTTTCGCATGATATTTACTATCCCCGTATGTCCGCAGCCCATTATAAGTACGGTTTTGCTTTCGTTTATTATGAGGCTTTGTTCATGCTCGAATTTATCTTTTGCATCATTTTCATACAACGAATCATTGGCTTCGGAACGGCACTGTGAAATGTCGTATACGCAAAACAAACTCAGCTCTTCATCAATAGTATGGTCTCCGTCGGTGAGAATTATTTGAGGATGAGCTGCAAGACTTTCATCCAATCCTATATTTATTTCAAGGGGCGGTTGTTTGCTGAAATGCGGCAAAAAAGCCCTTTGCTTTTTTATTTACTTCCAGAAACGATTTTAGCGCACCTCCGTGATCGTCATGTCCGTGCGAGATGATGACCGTATCGACCTGGGTGAGATCGATATTTAAACATTCGGCATTTTCAAAAACGGTGTCGTCCGGTCCCGTATCGAACAGTATTTTGTGTTTTTGAGTTTCAATGTAAAGCGACAAGCCGTGCTTTGGTTTTAAGTTGCAGTTTGATATATTTTCCACCAGCGACGTTATCTTCATGATATTTCTCCGATATATTTTTTTAAAATTATACAATATAATTACACACAAATGAATGATATTTTCCTCCGAATATTAAATGTGCCTTAAAAGCGCACGGATATCGTGTTCATCATTTAAAACATGCTATAATAAAATATAATTATGAATCGGCATATCGGGCGAAATAACACTTTTCAGGAGGATAATTATGAAACAATTTATAACAGACGATGCTTTCCGCGAATTATTTCCTTCCGCTCAATTCGGGGTGGTCAAGGTAAAAAATATGAACAACAGTGAAGAGGCGACCAAGTCAAAAATGGGTCGTATCAAAAGCTCTCTTTCGGCAGGCTGCGTGCAGACGAGTAAATATCTTGTAAAAGACGATGTAAACGATAATAAGGTCATAAAGGTTTGGGCAGAGGCTTATAAAAAATTCACAACGGATGAAAACGCCTGCGCGAGCGTCGTGGAGCTTTTAAAAACAGGGCATGAAAAGGGTTCGATAGAAAGCGTGAACGCTCTTGTGGATATCATCAATTCCGACTCTCTTATATGGGCGCTTCCGATATCCGTATTTGATACCGATAAAATCAGCGGCGATCTGCATTTGGGAGTATTAGACGGAGACGTATGCTTTTACGATGACAACGGAGCGTTATCGAAGGCTTGGACTTATAAGTATGAGGATAAGGTTAAGGTGACATGCGAGAGCAAAAATGCGCTGCTCATCATAAACCTAATCGACCCGACGAGAGCAATGGAATTGAAGGCTTGTCTGAATACAATGGCGAAGCAGCCCGTAAGCTATGTAGGCGCGGAATGTTCGTCGGACGTGTTGGATAACGAAAAGTACAGCTGTAATATATAATTTTATTGCGCACAATAAAAACGTGAGCCTGCAAAATGCAGGCTCTTTTTCTATTGCGCGGTTTGCATGTCGGTCATAAAATGGTAAGCATTAGTATTTTGCCTTATAAGTGCTATAATATATTTACACAGACAGGAGAGTACCCATGAAGATATCAAAAAAAGACGCCCTATTGTGGTTTGAGTTTTTTGCTTCACTTCCCGAGGAGCAAGAGCTCATGCCGAAACAACAGGAAATAGTATATGCCGCCTTTGCCCAAATAGAGGCTGCCGTCGAGGCTCGGAACAATAAGCTTGTGTCGGAAATAAAGCATTTGAAGTCGCTTGATGGCAGAACTTATTTTGTGGGCGATGAAAGTAAGTTCCCACAGGGGTGCCGTTCTTGCCTTACGGGTACGGGGCTCAGCGCTGTCAGAAAGACGAACAAGTGTAATATAGAATGCAAATTCTGCTATAATTACGGCGAATTAAACGAGCAACCGCCTATAGGTGAAGGTATGTGGGAGATAGGCGGAACAAAGTTTTATAAAGAAGACATAAAGCAGCTTTTGCACATACAGAAAAAGCCGAGCGGAATAGCGTACGTTTATCTGGAGCCATTTATGGAGATAGAAGAGTATTATCCCGTCATTAAGACATTCAGTGATGCGGGCGTGCATCAGCATTTATATACCAACGGTACATTGGCGACCGAGGAAAACTTGGCGGCGCTCGGAAAGGCGGGGCTTGACGAGCTGCGTTTTAATTTGGGAGCCTCCGATTGTTCGGATAAAGTGATAGAAAATATAGCGGCGGCAAAAAAACACATTGGAAAAGTCGGTATAGAAACTCCGATGACGCCCGAATTTTACAATGGTTTTTTTAAGAATAAGCAGACGATATTGGATACGGGGCTCGATTTTATCAACTGTGCCGAACTGCACTTAAATGAAAACAACATAGATAACTACTACGGTGAAAATATGTATATATGCCGACACGGTTACATCTCGCCGATATGGAGCAGGGAGCTCACCTTGAAGTTTATGAAGACAGCCGACGACGAAGGTTGGAATATTGCGGTGCATGATTGTTCGAATAAGACAAAATTTGCACGGGGCTTAAATCTCAAGGGCAAAGAGGGCGGCTGTTTCGGTGCAAGCGACTACGGCTGTGAATTTGCGACAATACCCTATAGTGCGTTTCTGTCTGTGCTGAGTGACGATAATTTCCGGTTTTTACAGGAGGAAGAATTGCCGAAGGGATACAAAGTCGGGGAGCTGTATTGATAAATATTGTAAAACAAGACCCGCTCATGATAGCGAGGTGTCTAAATCTCGAATGCTTTAGACTACGCCTTATGTCACGGCGGGTCTTATTATTTTGCTTGTGTAAGAGGTCGAGAATAAAACGAAACTCTTTTATTCACTTACCGGCTTTAGAAGCCGATAAACTTTTGTTTTGCCGCACGCGTTTTCTTATGAGTATGTACGATATGATAAGTACAAGACACGCTATTATAACGACATTTGCCATAGGAGGATTGCCCGCAAACAGTGCTGCAACTTGAGTACCCATGACAAGATATGTAAATATGCACATACATATCAGTCTCCATTTGGGATACCGCTTGCTGTATTTTGAAGCTTGCCATTGCTGCGGATATTTTTTCGGCAAATTTATTACTCCGAGCATGGGTATGCATATTGCGAGTATCGTCAGTCCGATCGCACTTTTCGATAATAAAGTCAAGTCGATACCCAATATGGTGGGCACAAGTCCGAACAGGTAAAAGATAGTCATAAGTGCGACGGGTACTCCGTTTTTATTCTTTTTGCCCCATTTTGCGGGCAGCCATCCCTCGTTACAGGCGTTTATGAGCGAGTTTGAATACCACACGAAACTGGAGTTCAGAGTGGTAAGCAGAGCTCCTATGCATGCGCCTACAATAAAGAATGAAAACAGAGCTTTATTAGAAAATACTGCGTTTGCCGCTACCGTAAGAGGCATGTACGCCGCTTCCGCACTTGGCACTACTCCCGAGGCTACTATGCCCAGCAGCATATATATGGCGCATACTCCGAGAGTGACGATATATATTATTTTTATTACGACGCGCGATGAGTCCTTGACCGAAGGCGCAAAATCCGTCATGATATATGCTCCTCCCACTGCAAAGAAGAGCAGCGAAACAGCGGAATAAAAGCCTCCGAAACCTCCGCTGAAGAGAATTTCTGCCGTGAGGAAATCTGGGCTTACTTTAGGCAGACCGCTTATGATAAAACAAAATAGTCCGCTCAACAGTATAAAAAACATGATATTTTGAAACTTGGAAGCGGTTTTCATCCCGCACAAGTTAATTATAAAAAACAGCGTCAATATCAAGCAGGCTATTATGCGCTGTATGATAGGCGAGGAAAGAGCGGGTATGAGCGAGGAAAGATATTGTGCAAACGATATTCCGAAAATAGCTATAGTGATTCGCCCTAAAAAGTATACGTAGGTGTATAGTCCTCCGACGCTATCGCCTATAAGGTTTTTCGAGTAGAAATAGGCGGCGCTTGTTTTAGGCAAAACGCTGCTCATTATAAAGAGCGGTCTGAAGGATATAAGAAACAATACGGCGCTTGCCAAAAAAGCAAGGAATATGCTTCTGCCTGTCATGCCTATTCCGATGCCCGTTTGCGTAATAATTCCGGAGCCTATTGTAAAGCCTGTTGCCATGGTAAGCGCGCCGAAAAAAGACAGTTGATAGTTGTTATTTTTATCGTCCATAACAAGCCTCCTTGACTGTATTTATAAAATGTTTTTTAAAAACAGAGGGCAGGGAGACAAAATGCTCTCTGTCCTCTGTGAAAGATCAGCGGGCTTCAAGCTCCGCGGTCAGTCTATCGACTTCTTTTTCATTCAAGTGGTAGAAGAATAAGAATATAGCGGTGCCGAACAAAATAAATGCCGCGGGGTATATGCTCATGAGCTTGGCGACTCCGCTGACGGTTACGTCGGTAGGTGCGCTGTTTGCAACATATTGAGCTGCCGCAAGTCCTGCGCTGAGTACAATACCTTTTATGAGCGAACCGATTTTTATCGGCACGCACAGCATCGTCATGATGAAGCCTCTGGCGTCGATATCGGTTTTGTGTTTGTAATAAATGACGGTATCGGCAAGAAGGGCCGTAAGAGTCGCAAAAGATATTTGCAGGAATATGTTGTATATAACGTGTGCGACGATAAATACGACAAGGCTTCTGAACCACCAGCATATAAGCAAGGAAAGCGCGCATAAAACATTTGCCGCAATGTAGGTTTGTTTTTTGCCGAAGCG
>CAYTMY010000106.1:0-1661 GCA_964439075.1 uncultured Lachnospiraceae bacterium
GATACCTGTGATGCAGCATTTGTATTGTCGTCTGCGCGTTTATCCTTTGCTTTATTATTGCCAGCTTTTTGCCGTAGGTACCGAGCGTCACGTACATAAATATAAACAGAGTAAAACAGACGAGCGAATATATAAAACCGACCTTATATGTCAGCCCCGGTGCGGATACCATGGTGCCGCCTGCCATTGCGCCCATGGCGGCTATAAGAGCGACTTCGATTATTTTAAGCTCTCCGCTCCCCGTCAGAAAGGAGCTGAATTTATCTGCCTTATCGGCACGGTTTGCGTACTTCACCCACACGCTGAGGGCTATGGTTATAACGGAATAAAAAACAAAAATGCCCAAAATAGTCAGCTGTGTGCTTTTGTCTATATGTATGCCCATCAAATCAATGCCGTTCATTGCGCATACTCCCCGCTGTCTCTTGCCGCAAGGCTGACGTCCTTGCTTATTTTACCGCAATATATCATGGCTATGACAAACGCCGCTATGCTCAAGCATGAGGCTGCGAAAAACCATGTGGGAAAGCCCAAAATATAAGTCATCTGCGCAGGGTCCTTGGGGCAAAGCAAATATGCCGTTATAAACTCCGCCAAAATAGCGGCAAAGCACAAAAACTGTGCAAATACTGCGTCCTTTTTGGCTATAATAAAGCGTCTGTCTTCATCTTTTCTATAATCTTTCATATCGTAATCACGACTGTCATCCGAAACGTACATTGCATTTCTCCTTTTCTGCAATAATACATGAATAATCGTACAATAAAACCCTTTTCCGCAAATACGGCATATCCGGCACGGCGCTTAATCTTTCGCGGGTGCCGGACATACCTTTAAGTATGATATTACATTAAGCTGTCAATTCGGGTTTTTTCTTCTTTTTATCATACACTATGTATACGAATATGGAAGCCACTGTACATACACAGCCTACCACAAGACCGAAGGTTATTTTGCTTGTTGCGTTTACTTCTCCGAATAAGGTAGCGCCGTAGCGAAGAGCATAGGGCGTAATGAACGTACCCAAGTTTACAAAGCCTTCGCAAATAGCCGTGGCGACTGCCGCATACTTCATGCCCGCACGCTCGATTGCCGTCATAAACAGCGCCGTAAATGCAAAGCTATTGCCGAAGCCGCACAGGAAACCGGCTATGTAGCAGGCGGGAAGCGTGTGCCATATCACTATGCAGAGCAGACCCAAAGTGGTAATGGTGTAGCCGAGAGGCACAGCCCAATTCTTAAACTTTTTATGCATCATTCCGAACACAAGCCCCGACACAAAGCCCGATATCCTTATCATGGCGCTTGCAAGCCCCGAATTCACCGAGGTGCCCAAACCGTATTCGGTGATGATATATACCGAGATGTTCTGATTGTATGCCGAAACAGCCCAATACCACACCAACTCCAAAATAGCCATTACTATGATTATTTTCGGCATGGTGAGCATGCCCTTCATAAGAGCGCCGAAGCTCTCCGACTTGCCGTCCTTTTTCGCTCCGCCTATGCCGTGCTCGGTTTCGGCGGGTGTGAATTTCGGCGTCATGGCAAAGAACACTATGGCGGCAATTATGACTATGGCGCCTATCCAATAAGCGTTGTTCCAATTGACTCCGCCGTTTCTTGCGGCGATGATACCGCCGATGTAATAACTGAAGGCA
>CAYTMY010000106.1:1688-2512 GCA_964439075.1 uncultured Lachnospiraceae bacterium
CGCGCCCTCTTCAAGAAAGTCGGGTATATACGCAATACCAACGACCGACACCGCGCCCTGAGGGTAACCCGCTATGATAGCGGCAATGATGAGTACCGTAAAGTTCGAGGTTCCGAACAAAGCGAACAGTATCATGTATACCGCCACGGTTACGGGGATGAGCCCCACGAGTATTTTCTTGCGTATCTTCAGGGCTATAGGCCCCAAAACGAACGAGATGACGACTCCGACGATATTCGGTATCGTCACGAGGAGCGTTATATTGTCGCTCGGAATATTTGTATATGTTTTCATTATGTAAGCCAATAACGCGCTTGTCAAAAAGTAAAACAAATTCATAAAGGCCAAGATTATATATGCGTATACCGCACGTTTGGTAGTCTTTTCCATAATTACTCCTATTTTCGATAAAATATATTTATTTTTAAGTACAAATTACTTGCTGATTATCCAGCTTACAAAAGCCGTAAGCTTATCCAAAGCTTCCTTTTGAGACAGATTCGGATAGCATTCGCGAGCAACCTCGGCTATACCTTCTTCTGTGAAGGCGACAAGCTTTTCATTTCCCGTATTTTGCATTTTTATCCTCCTCTAATATTTATAATTTCTCACAAATTCATTGACGGCGAGCAGATTTTCACGCGTGCAGTCGTTTCTGTAAGAAACCATTTTATTTTGGCAGAACACATAGCCGTCTCCCAGCGTATCGATAAGTTCCTTTGCATAAGAGACGCATTCCTCTGAGGAAACTCCGCCGAGCTTGGTGGTGGGCATACCTCCCGCAACCGCTATGTTCGGCAGTTTTTTGTGGAATTCGAATAGGT
>CAYTMY010000106.1:2522-5250 GCA_964439075.1 uncultured Lachnospiraceae bacterium
GGTTCCCTTGGGAACATCTTGGAAATAATCCGCAAAACGCAGCATGTAGGCTTCGCTGAAGGCGTAGATGCGCTTGTTTGCGCTGACGGCGGCGTCTATTATTTTTTTGAGCGAACGCCAGTATACCTCTCCGAATTGTTTCGGATTTAATATACTGTGCGCCAAAAATACCATTGTGATGGGCGCTACATATCCCGTCGAATCCATTGTAAGCGCACGGTCGAGACCAGGTTTTGTGTAGGTGTCGAACATGACGTCTATCGTTTCGATAAGCTCTTCTTTTTTGCGTCTCAAATCGCTCGAAGCGCCCAATATTCCGCGAAGGTTGCACATTATCGTCTCAAACGGCGCCTGGCAAAACCGGCAATAGTACATAAGCGCGCCGTAGTCGTTAAAGTTGATATCAAGCATTTTGTTTGAATATGCGCCGAAATCATCCCATTCTTGAAGAGCCTGTTTCATTGCGCCCATGGTGAGCTTGAAGTCGGGATTGTTAAAGGTGAGATAGCGGGGAAATACCTTGTTCCAATAGAACGCGGTCGAATCCTCTCTAAGCAGCTTGTATTCGTCCGCCTCCATGCAGCTGTGTTCGCCGCTTTGTATGTTCTCGTCGGCTTCGTCTATCCAGTGGTACCCGCCGCCCAAAAGGTCGGTTATTCTTTTGGGATTGCGCGTAATCAAATTTGTGTAAGCGTCGAATTATAGCGCACTTCTTCCTTTAACTTAAAGTTAATCTGCCTTGAATTGATATCTTTCATGAAATTCACGGTTTATCTTCTCGGCTGTTTCGTAATTCTCCAAGGCTTCGGATTGCTTGTATCCGCAGTCGAGAACCTGCCACGACCATACATTGCACCCTAAGGGCACATGCGGGTTGTTTTTGAAGTTGTACACGTTGTCAAACAACTGAGCGCGTTCCTTCAATAGGGCTAACGTATCAGTTCCCATGTTTTGTATGTTCTCCGTTTCGGTAAAATATAAGTTCGGCTCGGCCGCGCCTGACTTAATGATATATTAGACTTGAATTCCAATATTGTAAAGGATATAAACAACTGATGAAACTTATGCAGCTGCTGCAATTCAAAGCCATGGCCGAACACGGGCAGATAGCGCGTGCCGCCGAGGAAATGTACGTTTCCCCGCCCGCCATGAGCAAAGCCCTGCGCAAGCTTGAAAATGAGCTCGATACAACTCTTTTCGAGCGCACAAAAGAAGGGCTAGTTCTCAATGTTGCGGGAGAAATGGTGCTGGAGACGACAGATAAAATATGCGAGCTTATAGGGGAGATGCGAAGGGATGCGGAGAATATGCAATGAATGCTTAAACCTTCCGCATCACTGGTTATGTGTTTCATGTCTTTGGCAATTGATATCCTCAACATGAAATTATTCCGCCTTCTTGTGCTATAATACCTTCATGAAGGAAGATATTTACACAAAAACATCTCTTTTGCTCGGCAGCGAAGCGGTCGAAAAGCTCAAAGCCGCAAAGGCAGCCGTCGTGGGCTTGGGCGGAGTGGGCGGCGCCGTAAGCGAAGCTCTTGTACGAAGCGGCGTGGGGGCTCTTTTGCTCATCGACTTCGACGTGATAAGCGAAACCAACCTCAACCGTCAGATACTTGCGTGCAGAAGCGCCTTGGGCGTAAAAAAAACAGAAGCCGCAAAAAAGCGCATAGCCGATATAAACCCGACGTGCAAAGTGAGCGCGCTCGATATCTTTATTGACGAAAAAACACTTATGGATGAGAACATAACGAAAGAGCTCTTATCCTGCGATTTTATTATCGACGCCATAGATACGGTGAGCGCCAAAGCCGCTCTTGCTCTCTTTTGCGAGGAAAATTCTCTCAAAGAAATTTCTTGCATGGGCACCGGCAATAAGACCGACATAACGCGTCTGAAGGTGTGCGACATATATTCCACCCATGAGGACCCCCTGGCAAGGGCGGTGCGTTCGCTGCTCAAAAAAAAGGGCGTAAAAAAACTTAATGTGGTCTTTTCCGACGAAACGCCCGCAGTGCGCCCTCCCGAACCCGCCAGCATGATATTTGTGCCTCAGGCAGCGGGGCTTATGGCGGCGCGCGAAGCGATTGCCGCCATAATAAAAGGATAGGCGGCTTCAGTAAAAAATTGTAACCGCTTTGTAACCGCACCGAATCGGTTTATAATCATTAAAGCAACAAAACCGCAAAACGATCATGTTATTTTGAGAGGATATATTATGAAAAAAGTGCGTCTGCTGATAATAGCGCTTCTCATCGTATTTTTTATGCCTTCCTTCGTCTATGCCCAAAATTCGGAGGTGGCGGGCTCGCAAAGCGCAGACCCCAACATAAAATACTACAAAGGCAAAGTGCTCTCCGTGGAGAACACTACCTCCGAAACAGACGAATCTCTTACTTCGGACGAAGTAAAACAAACCTGCGAGGTGCAGATACTCTCGGGCAGCTTCAAGGGAAGAGTTTACACCATAACAGACACCGTAAACCTCACAAGCCCCGACAACACTCTCATAAAGACCAACGACCTCGTCATGCTCTCGGCGCAGCTCACCGACAACGAAGGGGAAATAAACAACATATACATCTACGACTTCTACCGCACCACCACCCTGCTTATATACGCCGCCGCCGCGCTTATCATATTCGTCGTGGCAACGCTTATGAAATCGCTGCGAGTTGTGGTAAGCGTTGTGGGTTTCTTTGCGGCGTTTTTCTTTTACTTCGTAC
>CAYTMY010000107.1:0-5230 GCA_964439075.1 uncultured Lachnospiraceae bacterium
TTCTCGAAAAACAAAAAGAGGGCAAAAAGCGCATGCGGCAGATAGGCAAAGTCTCGGTGCCGCAGGAAGCTTTTATGGCGGTATTAAAGCTCGATGAATAGCGCGGGAGCTCTCAGCGTGTATATACACGTGCCGTACTGCGCCTCCAAGTGCCACTACTGCGACTTCATCTCTTATGTGCACAGCGAGGACACTGTTTGCGCTTATTTTGCAGCTCTCGCCGAAGAAATACGCGCAAACGCCGCACACGGAGATACGCGCAGGATAGATACGGTATACATAGGGGGCGGCACGCCCTCTTTTGTGCATGAAAAATATATTGCCGATACCCTCGGCGTATTAAGGGAGGTTTTCAGCCTGTCCGAAAACTGCGAAATATCCATGGAAGCCAACCCCAACTCGCTTACTTATGACAAATGCCTCGCATACAAGCAGGCGGGCATAAACAGAATAAGCATAGGCGCACAGGCTGTGCAGGACGCTGTTCTCGCAAGAATAGGCAGAATACATACCTTTGCCGATATACAAAATGCGGTGCAGTGTGTTCAGCGTGCGGGAATAAGCAATTTCAACCTCGACCTTATGGCGGCGCTGCCCGAACAGACCCTTGAAGATTTTAAACAAAGCCTTATATGGTGCGCCCAAAGCGGAGCCAAACATATAAGCGCGTATTCCCTTACGCTTGCCGAAGGTACGCAAATGTACCTAAGCTACGCCCGCGGAGAATACGCCGAAAACGACGTGCTTGAGCGCGAAATGTACTATGCGGCGCGAGAAACGCTGGAAAAATACGGTTTTTACCGCTACGAGATATCCAACTATGCAAAACGCGGGTTTGAATGCCGCCACAACCTCAACTGCTGGAACTACTTCGATTACCTCGGCTTCGGGGCGGCGGCCTGTTCTTTTTACGGCGGCGTGCGGTATCAAAACGAAGCGGATATTTCCGAATATATAAATCGAATAAACAGACGCGAATATTTGCCCCCCGAAGAACTTACGGAAAGAAATAACGTAAGAACGCTTGAGGGCGAATACATGATGCTGGGTCTGCGAAAGAGCACGGGCGCGGACATAAAAGGCTTTAACGAGCGTTTCGGAGAAGAACTTTCGGCGGTGTTCGGCAAACAGACGGCTGCCCTCGAAAAAGAAGGTCTTTTGAGGGTTCAAAACGGCAAAATAACCCTCACCGACAAAGGGCTCGACTTCGCAAACAGCGTGATGTGCGAATTCTTAGATTAAAACACAATTAATATATCTTATTTTATGCATTTATTTCGGCAAATCACTTGACAATCTTTTATTATAATGATAAATTTATTGTAGGTTAGCACTCAACACTTGCGAGTGCTAACAAAAAGAGGTTTTGGTATGAATAAAGAAGACAGAAAATTCGACATACTGTATTCGATAATAAAAGACTATATCAAAACTGCGGAGCCCGTGGGCTCGCGTACGATAGAAAAGAAGTACAACATCGGCATATCCTCCGCCACCATACGCAATGAAATGGCGGATCTTGAGGAAATGGGCTATCTTTTGCAGCCGCATACGTCGGCGGGAAGGATACCCTCCGATAAAGCGTACAGACTTTATGTCGACCAGTTTATGAAAACAATGGATATCGACAGCTACATTTCGAAGGATGTGCGCGAGCTTTACAACCACTACTTCGGAGAATTGAACGAGGTGCTGCAAAAAACGGCTCAGGTGCTTACCAAGCTTACAAACCTCACCTCGCTGATAACCATGCCGAATATATCGGGGCTGAACATAAAGGATATACGCTTTATCCCCATAGAAGCCGAACGTATGCTTCTTGTAGTCATTACGAAGCAGGGTATAGTAAAAAACACAGAGCTGCGCCTAAGCTATTCTCCCGAGAGGGACAGCATAGAGCGCCTGACCAATTTTTTGAACCTGTGTATACAGGATATGCAGACGGAAATAACCGTTACGAATTTCACTCAGGCTATCGACGCTCTGAGCGCGGAAGAACAAAAGCTTCTCGGCGAGATAGTGGCGGCTATTAAAACCATATTCGCGCAGCAGCGCGAAACCACCGTGTATTCAAACGGAGTTACGGAAATCTTCCGATATCCCGAATTCCGCAACGACATGGGAAAGGCAAAAAATTTCCTCGAAGCGCTTCACAGGCAGGACCTTCTCTCTCACTTGTTCAGCAGCATAGAGGGAGACGACATAAATATAAGGATAGGCAACGAAAACGGCTGTGACGAGCTTGCGGACTGCTCGGTGGTGAGCGCCACATACAAGCTGAACGGCAGACCGATAGGCACCGTGGGCATAGTGGGTCCCACAAGGATCGATTACGACTACTGCGTTTCGGTTTTGGACGCTATGACAAAGGAGCTTACGAACCACCTGAACGAATCGATTGGAGGGAAAGATTAATTGAGTAAAAAAGAAGAAGGCGTCATCGGCGAGGAGTTGTATAAAATACTTTCCGAACAGGAAAGCGAAGCAGATCCCGCACAGGCGCAGGATATGACAGAAGAGCAAACAGCCCCCGAAGAGACGGCAAAGGACGATGCGGCCGTTCTTACGGAACAGCTGAAAGAAGCGGAAGAAAAATATTTGAGGCTGTATGCCGATTTCGAAAACTTCAGAAAGCGTTCCCTCAAGGAAAAGGCCGACGCAATGATATACGCCTGTTCCCCGCTTATGGAAAAGCTGATAGGCGTAGTCGACAATTTCGAGCGCGCACTCGGCGATAAGGGCGACGACAGCCCGCTGTGCGAAGGCATGAAAATGGTGCACAAACAGCTGACCGACATTCTTGCGCAGGAGGGACTGAGCGAAATAAAAAGCACGGGCGAGCAGTTTGACCCAAACAAACACAACGCCGTAATGGTGGAAAACAACGCGGACATACCCGACGAGCAAATAACAAAGGAACTGCAAAAAGGGTACGTCTTTAAAGATAAAGTGGTAAGGCCGTCGATGGTGGCGGTAAATAAACATGAGTAATCGGGAGGATAAATATCATGGGTAAAGAAAAAATCATAGGTATCGACTTAGGTACCACAAATTCATGCGTAGCGGTAATGGAAGGCGGAGAGGCGGTAGTAATACCCAACTCGGAGGGGGCAAGAACGACCCCGTCGGTAGTAGCCTTCACAAAGGACAATGAACGACTCGTGGGACAGGTGGCAAAGCATCAGGCGGTCACAAACCCCGACAGGACGATAAGCTCCATTAAAAGAGAAATGGGCTCTTCCTACAAGGTCAACATCGATTCAAAGAGCTATACTCCTCAGGAGATAAGCGCGATGATACTTCAGAAGCTCAAAAAAGACGCCGAAAGCTACCTCGGAGAAACCGTGAACAAAGCGGTCATCACCGTGCCCGCATATTTTTCGGACTCGCAGCGTCAGGCAACAAAGGACGCGGGCAAAATAGCGGGGCTGGAGGTTCTGCGTATCATCAACGAACCTACGGCGGCAGCGCTTGCCTACGGACTTGACAAAGAGGACAACCAAAAGATAATGGTGTACGACCTCGGAGGCGGCACGTTCGACGTATCCATACTCGAACTCGGCGACGGCGTATTCGAAGTGCTGGCGACAAACGGCAACAACCGCTTAGGCGGCGACGACTTCGACGAAAGACTTATGAACTACCTTATGGAAGAGTTCAAGAAAACCACGGGAGTAGACCTCTCGGGTGACAAAATGGCGGTGCAGAGACTCAAGGAGGCTGCCGAAAAGACGAAGATAGAGCTTTCCTCGGCAACCACTTCAAACGTAAATCTTCCGTTCATCACGGCTACATCCGACGGACCCAAGCACCTCGATATAACGGTAACGAGAGCAAAATTCGAAAGCCTTATAGGCGACCTCATCGAAAAAACGACGGATCCCGTAAAGAAAGCGATAGCCGACTCGGGTCTGTCCGTTAACGATATAGGCAAGGTAATACTCGTGGGCGGTTCCACAAGAGTACCCGCGGTACAGGAAGCCGTAAAAAAGATAACGCAGAAGGAAGCCTTCAAGGGAATCAACCCCGACGAGTGCGTCGCCATAGGCGCGGCGATACAGGGCGGAGTTTTGGCGGGAGACGTAAAGGACGTGCTTCTGCTGGACGTAACGCCGCTTTCGCTCGGTATTGAAACGCTCGGCGGAGTATTCACAAGGCTCATCGACAGAAATACGACAATACCCACAAAGAAGAGCCAGGTGTTCTCCACGGCTGCCGACAACCAGACCGCCGTCGATATACACGTACTTCAGGGCGAGAGAAAAATGGCTGCCGACAACAAGACCCTCGGACGTTTCCAGCTTACGGGCATAGCCATGGCTCCCAGAGGAATTCCTCAAATAGAAGTCACTTTCGATATCGACGCAAACGGCATAGTCAGCGTATCGGCTAAGGATATGGCGACAAACAACGTGCAGAACGTGGTCATACAGTCCTCGACGAACATGAGTGACGACGATATAAAGAAAGCGGTTTCCGACGCGGAAAAATTTGCGGATGAGGACACGAAGAAGGAAGCTCTCATCACGGCAAGAAACACGGCGGACAGCACGCTCTACCAGACGGAAAAATCCTTAAAGGACGCGGGCGACAAAGCTACCGAGGAAGAAAAACAGGCTGTACAGGCAGCTATGGACGACCTTAAAGAAAAGATGAACGGCGAAGACGCAGAGGCGATAAAAGCCGCAAGCGAAAAACTCACGGAGGCGTTCTACCCCATAGCCCAGAAAATGTACGCTCAAGCGCAGCAGCAGGGTGCAGACGCTCAAGCGCAGCAGGGCAATGCAGCAACGGAAGAGCAGCAAACGAATGACGACGACAACGTAGTCGATGCGGATTACGAGGTCGTGGACGACGACGAATAATTAAGGCTTTTAGGAGGGCCTGTTAGGTGGCCAAACGCGATTACTATGAGATTCTCGGGGTAGACAAAAACGCTTCTGCCGACGAGATCAAAAAAGCATACAGAAAGCTTGCCATGAAATATCACCCGGATAAAAATCCGGGTGATAAAGCAGCCGAAGAAAATTTCAAAGAAATAAACGAAGCTTACGAAGTACTCAACAACGACGACAACCGAGCGCGTTACGACCAGTTCGGCCACGGCGCCTTCGAACAGGGCGCGGGGGGAGGCTATTCGGGCTTCTCCGGCTTTTCGGGCTTCTCGGGAGGCGACTATTCGGATATATTCGGCGATATCTTCAACATGTTCGGCGGCGGTTTTTCGTCG
>CAYTMY010000108.1:0-5206 GCA_964439075.1 uncultured Lachnospiraceae bacterium
ACCGAGGAACATAAGCAGTCCGTATCCGGCGTCGGCAAGCATGATGCCGAAAAAGATATAATAGAATATCGACATGATAGACGTGGGGTCGACCTCATGCTCCGCGGGCATTGAGAAGGATTCCACCACGCTTTCGCACGGACGCGCCAAAGGATTGTTCTTTATCGCAACGGGAACTTCATCTCCGCTCGCGTCTTCAAACTCCGCAACAAGCGAAAACTTATCGTTCAGCTGTGCATCAAGCGCCTCGGCGTTGTCTTTTATTATGTAACCGGAAAGGATGAAGGTGTTCTTTGACTGGCTCATCAAATCGATAGCCTCGAACTTCTCCTTGCTTATCGTGTAAAAATCCGCCATGTAGCGTATATTATCGCGAGAAGCTTCATAAGTCTTTATCTCTTCGATCGCATTTTCGATATCTTTATCGATTTTTTCTATCTGTGAGGTGAGCTTTTGCTTTTCCTCCATAGCGGTAAGAGGATATACATTTGCGGGACGGGCGAAGCCGCACATTCTCAAAGCTTCGTCCATTGCGGGCGCTTCCTTATTCGTGCAAAGGATGAAAACGCACGTCTGTTTTTTGTCGCTGCTGATTATGCTGACGTCAAAAGCGTCGAGGTCGGGGTTTTGATTTCGCAGCATAGTATAAACACCCAACATATCGTACTCTTCGGGGAAAGACCCTATAAACGCACGGGTGTGCTTCGTAGAGGTGAAATTCGTGGGAACGTCAAGTCCTATCCACGGCGTCAGCGATTCTATGGAATTGAACAATTTGATTTTTGAGGATTGCAGCTCGGCTGTTTTTTTATCAAGGTCGACTATTTTGCGCGAGTCCTTGACAGCCTTTTCGCATTCCTTCTGTTTCTGATAAAACTGCGTGTTCGTTATGTGCTTCTTTCCTTCAAGCGACGACAGCAGTCCTTTTTTGCCCGGACAGTATTTATCGATAACCGCAAGCGCCTGCGCTGCCAAGTTGCAATTCTTCTCAAACATACCGAGCTGCGCAAGATTATCGGCCTTCGAAAACACTTCGTCATCTTCAAAATGCGTCTCGCTTATTTCAACGACACTTTTTCTCTGAAGATAATCAAGTATCTCTTTTCTGTCCTTTCTCAATGCGTATATGGTTATACGCTGCATTTTCAATTTTGCCATAAGTCAACTTCCTGTTTATACTAATTGTGAAATGACCGCTTGTATTGCGGCCTTTTCTTTGCCGGCGGCATCTTTTTTCATTTTTTCGATTTCTTCAGCCGCTTTTTTCTCTCCCTCGGCGGCAATCTTATCCGCCTCGGTTTTAGCTGCCGCAAGCTTTTCTTCAGCCGCTTTTTGAGCCTTGCGCACCTCGTCGTCGATCAGCTTATCGGCATCTTTTCTTGCCTTGGCTATTGCTGCCTCTGCCTCTTTTGACGCGTTCTTGATTGTTTCTTCTGCCTTGATTTCCGCATCTTTAACGGCAAGAATTGTGTCTTTTGCCATTTTCACCCCACCTTTCTTGTATTATTTTTACATTATATATAGTATAGTCGTTTTTTTGTGTAAATGCGCTGTTTTTGAATATATTTAGTCAAAAGCAATAAAATGTGTGCGGTTTGAACAAATCGTTTGTGTTCGTCGAATATTATCTCACTGAAATATAAGTAAAAAAAGGAATTTTCCTTCAAGGTGATAACATTCAGTTTGTGCACAAAGCAACAAACCGATTAGTTGTAATTCTACCAAAGATTCCCCGTATAAACAACATTCAAAATTGCGATTCTCAACTTTTTTATTCGGAAACCCGCAAAAAAGAAATTATTTTTATTAATTTGCCTAAATTATTGAAAGGAAATGTGCGATACTATATTATGTGTAAAGAATAATTCAATAAAAAGGCGGATGTCAAATATGCTTACAAAAGATATGTCCATCATGGAAGTGGTACAGAAATACCCGCAGACTGTTGCCGTGTTCCAAGTATACGGAATGGGTTGCATAGGCTGCGCGGCGGCAAAATTCGAATCGATCGAACAGGGAGCGATGGCACACGGCATGGATCTGGATAAGCTCATGGTCTCACTCAACGAAGCCATCGCTTAATCAAACCTAAAATTCATACCACCAAACGAACTGCCGATCGATACACGATTGGCAGTTCGCTTATTTTTATCATTGGGTAGAGTATATGCTGAAAAAATTATCTGAAGAAAAAAAGAAAAAAATAAAAAGAATTCTGAGAGAGATATTCGAATACTTTATGGTTGCCGTGGGCTGCACCGTAATGGCGCTGGGGTTTAACACCTTTTGCATACCGCACGAAATAGCCCCCGGAGGATTTTCGGGAATAAGCGCCGTGATTTTTTACATTACGGGCTTTCCTGTGGGACTGTGTTCGTTTTTGATGAGTATACCGTGGTTTTTCATACTTTTGAAAAACAGCGGCGTCAATATATTTATAAAGTCTGTATTCGGAACGGCTGTACTGTCTTTTATGATAGACTTGACCGCGAATATGCCGATACTTCCCACCGATATATTTTTGGGCAGCGTGTACGGCGGGCTCGTAATGGGAATAGGTATCGGAATAGTCTTTATGTTCAAGGGAACCACGGGCGGAACTGACCTTATCGCCTTCATACTCCACAGGAGGTTCAAAACATTATCGTCCGGCTTTCTTCTGATGGTGGTGGATTGCTGCGTCGTTGTATTGGCGGGCGTCTTCTTGAAAAATCCCGAGGTATCCTTGTACTCCGCAATAACCGTGTTTGTGAGCATGAAAGTCATTGATTTGACCGAAAACGGTTTTAACTACACCAAAGCGTTCTATGTGATAAGCACAAAAACCGATATGATAAAGGAAGAAGTATATGCAAAGCTCGACCGCGGCGTTACTTTTATAAAAGCAAAGGGCGGATATACAAACGAAGATAACAATATACTGCTTTGCCTTGTAAGCAGAATGCAGATAAGCGAAATGAAACAAATAATAAAGCAATGCGACCCCGAAGCCTTTGTATTTCTCGTAGATGTTCACGAAGTGCTCGGAGAAGGCTTCCAAAAATAAAGCCGTTATAGTATAATGAATATTTATACAAGGAGGATGAATATGACAGAATTCAACAGAATACTGATTGCAAACAGAGGCGAGATTGCCATAAGAGTTATGCGTGCTGTGCAGGAACTCGGCAAAAAAGCCGTCGGAATATATTGCGAAGAAGACAAACTTTCTCTTTTCAGAAGCAAAGCTGACGAAAGTTATCTTATACGAAGCAAAACCACGCCTACAGATACATACCTCAATAAGGACGCCATTATAGAGCTTGCTCTCAAAAAAGACATCGACGCCATACATCCCGGCTACGGCTTCCTTGCCGAAAGCGCCGAATTTGCACAGATGTGCGAAGAGGCGGGAATAAAATTTATAGGACCTAAGGCTGAGGTCATCGATCTTTTGGGTAATAAAGTGAACGCTAAAGAAGCCGCTGTAGCTGCGGGAGTCCGCGTTATAGAAGGCGCAAGCGTTACTACATATAAAGAAGCTGTTGAAAAGGCTGAAAAAATAGGATACCCCGTCATGATTAAGGCTGCCGCGGGAGGCGGCGGGCGAGGCATGCGCGTTTGCGAAAAAGCCGACGATATGAAGGAATTGTTTGAATCGGCGGTGAGAGAAGCACAAAAAGCTTTCGGAGACGGCAGCGTATTCCTTGAGAAATTCATAAGCGTTCCACGTCATGTGGAAGTTCAGATACTTGCCGACGAACACGGAAATCTCGTTCATCTCCACGAAAGAGATTGCTCTATACAAAGAAGGCATCAGAAGATAATCGAATTTACGCCCTGCATGTCCATTGATGAAGAGACAAGACGAGCTATATGCGCCGACGCGCTTAAAATAACCAAGCATGTTGGTTACACAAACGCGGGTACGGTCGAATTTCTTCTTGACGCAGACGGCAACCACTACTTTATAGAAGTAAACCCCCGAATACAAGTGGAGCATACCATTACGGAGCTTGCCTGCGGGATAGATATAGTCGAAAGTCAGATACTTATAGCCGAGGGCTATTCCCTTGATTCCGAGAAAATAGGCATAAAGGGACAGGACGACATACAATTCAGAGGCTGCGCCATAGAATGCCGAATAACGACAGAAGACGTAAAAAACAACTTTATGCCCGACACCGGCAAAATAGACGTATACAAAACAAGCGGAGGCCCCGGAGTTCGCCTTGACGGCGGAGGCGGTTTTACGGGCGCCGTGATATCTCCGTATTTCGACAGTCTGCTCGTTAAACTGAGTTCTTACGACCGTTCCTTCGACCAGGCAAGGCGCAAAATGATACGTGCGCTCAAGGAAATGACCATAGAGGGAGTAAAGACAAACAAGGACTTCCTTATCAATATACTTGAGCATGAAAAATTTAAGTCGGGCAACTGCGACACCACGTTTATCGACGAGCACCCCGAATTATTCAATTTAAAGCTGTTCAACGACAGAGAATTCAAGCTGCTCAAATACATCGCGGAGAAAACAGTAGAAGCAAAGAACAACCCCAAGCCCGAAGCCGATTACGCGTTTGCCGGCCTTAAAGCGAAAATCGAAAGAAAAGACGGCACAAAACAAATCCTCGACAAAAACGGTCCCGAAGCAGTGGTAGAATACATACGCAATTCAAAAGAACTTCTCTTTACCGACACCACACTGAGAGATGCGCACCAGTCCATTGAAGCGACGAGAATGAGAACCTTCGACATGATGAAGGCGGCGGACGCAATAAGCAAATACGAAGCGGAGTTGTTTTCCTTGGAAATGTGGGGAGGAGCCACCTTTGACACCGCCTACAGATTTTTATACGAATCACCATGGACAAGACTAAAAACACTGCGTGAAAAAATACCCAATATTATGTTCCAAATGCTCTTCAGAGCTTCAAACGCAGTCGGCTATTCGAATTATCCCGACAACGTCATACGCGAATTTATACGCTGTGCGGCGGATTCGGGCATAGACGTATTCAGAATATTCGACTCGCTTAACTGGATGGAACAGATAAAGGTATCCTGCGAAGAAGTTCTTAAACAAAACAAGCTCGCCGAAGTCGCTATATGCTATACGGGCGATATTCTCGACGAAAGCCGCACGAAGTACAACCTCGACTATTATGTGAGAAAAGCACGGGAAGTGGAGGCAATGGGCGCGCATATACTTACCATAAAGGACATG
>CAYTMY010000109.1:0-5195 GCA_964439075.1 uncultured Lachnospiraceae bacterium
GGCCTCTCTTTGCTGCGAGCTGGGTCGCTGCTATGCCGACAAAGGACTGTTTGACACAGCGTCCTTTTGGTTTGAGAGCGCACTGAACTCTCCCCGTGCACGCGACGGCTTCGTCAACGAAGACGACTGCGGCTTTACGCCCTCACTTTGGCTGTGTGTGTGCTGCGACAGGCTCGGAGAATACGACAAGGCTCTGAGCTGGCATCTTAAAGCCAAAGAATACCGCCCTTCACACCCCGCGGTGCTCCACAACGATAAGTATTTTTTCGGTGATTAACGGCGTTTAAGAATTATGACATTACGACGCATAAAAATGCATTTAAAAAAGGAAGTCGAACTTAGGCTTCCTTTAAATTTTTGTATTCGCTTTTTATAGCTATTCTCAAAGCTTTTTCTCTTCAATTGCATTTGCGCTGTCAGCCCTTCCGTTATGCCGTCCGCGCTCCTTTGCTTCACCCCCGCCGCACCGTGCGCTGCAATTTGCATAATAATTGCATACTTAACAAAAAACTTGTATTGACGGCTGAAATAATGCTATAATATATTGAAAAAATCCGAATATAATTAGATAAAACATGTCGGAGTCGCCCCCCTGAGCACATCATTACAGGCGAAGACATTTACAGGAAGAAAATATATGACAGAAGCCATTCATTCCTTACTTGAAGCAGTGCCGGGCTGGCTGCACGTTCTTATTATTTCCATGGTTCCCATAATAGAGCTGAGAGGCGCTTTGCCTTACGGTATACTGCTTTTACACATGTCGTTCCTACAGGCTATCCCGCTGTGCCTTATCGGAAACCTTATACCCGCCCCGTTCATATTGCTGCTTGCGGGCAAAGTGCTTGCGTGGATGTCGCGCTCGAAAATAGGCTGGATAAAGAAATTCGGCGATTTTATCAAAAACCACAGCATGAAAAGAAGCGAGAAAATAGAAAAATATACCTTTTGGGGTCTTGTGTTATTCGTGGGAATACCTCTTCCCGGAACAGGCGTATGGACAGGCTCCGTAATAGCTTCGCTTCTCAATTTGAAATTTTCACGTTCGCTTTTGGCTATGTTTCTCGGAGAGGTCATGGCGTGTGCAATAGTGAGCGCACTTATACAGGCAGGGCTAATGATAGCACAATAAAAATCAAAGGATGAACAAGAGATGAAATCATTTTTTAAGAAAGTACTGTTGTTTGTCATCGACGCGGTTACTCTGATACTTGCTTATTATGTTTCATACTATGCGGCCGGAATGCTGGGTATGGAAAGCTCCCCCGTGCTTGTCAGCAGCAGTTACATTTTTGCAGCCGTAAAAATAATAATATATCTTATGTTCGTCATGTATTCCACCAAAAGCAGCCGAAATTTCCTTTTCGACGTGCTGGGTATAGTAGTTGCGAACGCGGCGGCCTGCGCGGTAGCCATGTTCCTGTTCGGCGTAAATCTTATGGAAAATATAGTGGCTCTTGCAATCGTTCTCGTATGGGATATGCTCATAGGGCTTATGCTGCGTTTCTTGATAAGAAATCCGTCCACGGGCGGATATGAAGACGAATATGAGGACGACGAGGATTATTTCGCTCCCTCCGACAGAGACAAGCTCAATAATTACGTAAGCGACGATTCTCATAGTATAGATAAGGTTCTCACCGAAAACAAACAGATAGCGGAGGATGCGGACAGCGGCTTTTCCGATACGGGCTCTCTGCTTTCCATGGGAAATCAGCCCGAACCCGAAACAAATATAAAGAACGAAGAGGAGGACGCCGCCCACCGCGAATACCTCGAAAAGATAGCTCTTCTCGAAAACGAACTGAAAGCAAAAGAAGAACATATCGATACTCTGGAAAACGAAATGGCGCTTACGAGCGACATGGATTTTGAAAGCTTTGCTCCCTCCGACGAAGAAGAGCCCGCAGTGCAGGACGAGCCCGAACCGGAACAGCCTGCCGCGGAACCGCCGACAGAAGACAACGGACAATTTTACGGATACGACCCGCAGCCGTATGCCGACCCTTACGCCCAATACGGGCAATATCAGCCTTACGGGCAACAATATCCGCCTTATGAACCGCAGTATCCGCCTCAACAGCCGCTGCAATGGCCGCAAAACCCCTACGATACGAATTATAACGCCGCCCAAAACGAGCAGCGAAAACAAAAGGCGACGGAATTATATATGGAGCAGCACAGACAAGAACTGCTCGACGGTATACTCAAGGATATTAAATCCATGTATTCCACCCTCAGCACAAAGACGAAATCGCTGGAAGAAAAAGAGTACGATCTGCTGTTAAAATACGTGGAGCTGGACGAGCGCGAAAAAACTCTGGCGGAAATAAAAAGAAGAAGCGAAGCCAAAGTCACCGCTTATGAGCTTGAAGCAAAGAAAAAGACGCTTGCGCGTAAAATATCGGACGATATGATACTTCCCAGCGACAACCTCGCTCTTACAAGAAACATAAAGAAAACTCTCGATATACTGCAAAAAAACCCCACGCCGCCTTTTGTTTTGGCGGAAAAACCCAACGAGCCGCAAGAACCGCAGCAACAGACGCAGCCTGTACGACAGCCTGCCGAACCTGTTCATACTTCCGCGCCCGCGCCCAATACACTGACCTCGCAGCTTATGCATGCGGCAGGCAAAACCAAACCCGAAGAATATACGCCCGTACAGGCGAAGCAAACGCAAATCCCCCTTCGGGAAGAGCTGAAGAAGGAAGAAAAGCAAGGTATAAAGGACGCCTCATATCAGGCGCAGAAGCTTAGGGAAATGCTCAGAGAAGAAGTCTTGGAGGCAAAGGAGAAAAAGACAAAGACAGCCACCTCTCCGATAGAACGCGCCATGCAGCAGACCCAAGAGGAAATGGGCGGCGGCATTGCAGCTTCTCCCGCAGCCAATACTCAGCGCTCGGAAATACTCAACCAAATAGATGAAATAAGACGAGAAATAAAAAATAACCGCAGCGAGCCTCCCGCACAGCCGCAGGAACCCGATATGCGCCAGCGCGAAATGAACCGCATGTATGAAGCTCAGGCGGCTCAGCACCGCGCACAACAGGAACAGCAAAAGCGGTATACGCAGCACAAACCGCCGTATCCCGTACAGCCTCCCGTACAGCCGCAGACTCCTATGCAAAACAACATTCCGGGCGGCGCACCCGCAGGGATAGCAAACCCGAATAAACCCGTCGCAAATGCGGCAAACATACCTACCCGACAAAAGCCGAACGCACAGCCGGCAGCCAAACCCGCACAGCCGAAGCCCCAAAGCAAGCCCGCGGCAAAGCCCAAGCCTGCCAAGTCTCAGCCCGCTGAAGTAAAACAAGAGAAAAAAACTCCCGCAAAAGACCCAAATACGAGTTTTAAAAATCTCGAAACGGGCAACCTCGGTTTAAAAAGCGAAGAATTCGACAATATATCGTCGCTTTTGGATGATTTGTAAGATTGAAGCAGATATTATCAAAGCTGCGCCGAGCCTCTCAGGACTACAATATGATAGAAGACGGCGACAAAATATGCGTAGGCGTATCGGGCGGCAAGGACAGCATGCTGCTCTTAAAGGCTCTTGCGGACTACCGCAGATTTTCTCCCGAACGCTTTGAGCTTTATGCAGTATGTATAGATTTGGGCTTAGGCTGCGATTATGCCCGATTACGGGAATACTGCGACAGCCTTAATGTAGAGCTGAGCATAAAACAAACGCAGATAGCACAGATAGTTTTTGACGTGCGCAAGGAGACAAATCCTTGCGCGCTTTGTTCGAAGCTGAAAAGAGGCGCGCTCCACAACGAAGTGCTTGCTCTCGGCGCGAAAAAACTCGCCCTCGGTCATCATGCGGACGACTTTATGGAGACGTTTCTTTTGGGGCTGCTTTACGAAGGGCGCATACATACTTTTATGCCCGTAACGTATTTGGACAGAAAAGAGATAACCGTCATTCGCCCTATGCTCTATATGAGGGAAAAAGACGTTATCTACGCCGCCAACAGAAACAATGTACCCGTGGTGAAAAGCAACTGCCCCGCGGACGGACACACAAAGCGCGAGGACATGAAAGAGCAAATACGCAAATGGGAGCGCGAGATACCCTCGAGCTCCGAGCGGCTCTTCACCGCCGTTAAAGAATACGTAGACAAACAGATGCGCATAAACAAAAAATAACATGAATAAACAGCCACCTTACCCGCATATAACTCAGTATGAGTGATGTAACCGTAAGGCGGCTTTTTATTTTTGCGTCGGTTTGTGCGTTTGCTGCGGCAACCTGCGCCGCGTGGATGATATTTTCGACCGTAAACGACCCTTCCCGCGCCTCCTGCGTGAGTACGGACGCGGTTACCGTAGCCCTCGACGCGGGGCACGGCGGGGAGGACCCCGGGTGTGTTTTTGAAGGGGTCAGGGAGTCAGAGATAAATCTCGATATATCAATGAGGCTTAAAGAACTGCTTACGCAAAAAGGCTTTGTCGTCGTATGCGTCCGTGAAAACGAAGAGGGAGTAAAACCCGAAGGCGTCTCCGACTGGGAAAAAACCGCGGATATGTTGACGCGGAAAAAAATCATTCTCGGAAGCGGCGCCCAAATGTGCATAAGCATACATCAGAATGCGTATTCGGATACCTCCTGCCGCGGTGCGCAGGTTTTTTACAACGGTTGCAGTGAGAACAATGAAAAACTGGCTGCTCTTATGAGGGAGCAGCTCGCACAAATAAGCCCTGTGGAAAACGACCGCACAGAGCTCAGAAACGATTCTTTATATATGCTGAAAGAAAATCCCATACCCTCCGTGCTTATAGAGTGCGGTTTTCTTTCCAACGACGAGGAACGCGCTCTCCTGTCGACCGAAGAATACCGCGGAAAAATAGCAGATGCAATATATAAGGGCGTGTGTATATATTTTGACGTGCCTTACTGAAATCTACGAAAGAATATACGGCGTATACAGATAATCGCAGCCGCTTATGCCCTCTTTGAAGCGAACGGCATCCTCCGCGGCAATGTCGAAACCTATTATGCGTTTATCGCGGGGGGAAAGCTTTGCGCAGCCGTCGGCAAGCTTGGTTATTACCGTCAGGCTATCGTTTTGCTTCATAATATTTATAAGCTCTCTGCCTCTGTCGTTTGCACCCAGCACTCTAATGTAGGCGGGCGGAGAGATTTTCACATCGGCGTTGTCCGATTTTGTGCAGCCAAGCAGCATATC
>CAYTMY010000110.1:0-5185 GCA_964439075.1 uncultured Lachnospiraceae bacterium
GCGTTGAGTATTCCCACAGCCTGTATTTCATTGCATACGGAAACACATCTTCTGCACAAAATGCATTTGTTTGGGTCCCTAGTGAACGATACGCTTTTATCGAGCGGTTTGTTTGTTTTCTCACCCTCAAAGCCCTTCTCCGTTATACCCAATTGCTTACCGAGAGCCTGCAATTCACAAGATTGGTTCCTTTCGCATTTGAGGCAATCGTCGGGATGGTCCGACATAAGCAGCCTGTACATCACCTCTCTGCTGCGACGCACGCGCGAGGAATTGGTATGTATCACCATACCATCTTTAGCCTCTACCATACACGCCGCCTGAAGCGTCTTTGCTCCCTCTACCTCCACGACGCATATTCTGCAAGCGCCGAACTTGTGGATATTTTCGAGATAGCATAACGTGGGAATACGAATACCGTTTTGCTTTGCAGCCTGAAGTATTGTGCTGCCTTCGGGAGCGTTAACCTTTTTACCGTTTATCGTCATATTTATCATTACAACTACCTCCTGTCACAGCGCAGGCATCGCATCGCTTCGGCATGAGCGTCAAGCTTATGCAAGCCCAAATTACACTCGTCGAAGCATGTTTTCGCAACCTCGGGCGCAAGTGTTTTTTTCGGGAAACGCGGATGCGACGTTATTTCATCCTCATCGTGCGTGTCGGGTATATCGACGGCGGGTCCTTTGTAAAGAACACCGTCTCCGCCGAGATATTTATCTATTTCACACGCGGCTGTTTTACCGTCGCTTATCGCGGTAACCACGTCGGAGGGACCGCGGTATAGGTCGCCGCCCGCAAAAATGCCGCTTTCCTTCTTTGATTTATAACCTTCCATATAGCGCCCTATTCCGTTCCATTCCGCAAATGACACTACCTTCTTGGAGATAAATTCTGTCATAAGCTTTTGGCTTACCGCTACTATCACCGCATCCGCCTGCATAATAAACTCGCTGCCCTTCACAGGCAGTGTCTTTCTGCGTGCCGATTTGTCAAACTCGCCTTGCTGCATTCTTGTCATCACGACTTCTTTCAATACGCCGTTTTGACCCGTCAGTTTGATCGGGTTTACCATAGTGATTATCTGCACTCCTTCGCTCAATGCCGCTTCTATCTCCGCTTTGTCGGCGGGCATACTCTCCATGGTACGCCTGTAAACAATAACCACGCTTTGTGCTCCCAGCCTCACGGCGGTTCTTGCCGAATCGATGGCGGAATTGCCTCCGCCTACCACTAATACCTTTTTGCCGTCAAAGCGTATATCGTTTTTGAAAGCCACCTCCTTGAGAAAATCAATACCGGGATATACCCCGATAAGATCTTCTCCCTCCACGTTCAGCGTTACGGCTTTCTGTGCGCCCGAAGCGATGTATACGGCGTCGTATTTTTTCTTGAGTTCGTTGAATGTTATATTTTTGCCTATCTCTTCGCCCGTGATGATATTCACGCCCGCGCGCTCTATAATATCTATCTCCTTTTGAAGCATAGCTTTAGGCAGCCTGTATTCGGGTATGCCGTAGAGCAGCATACCTCCCGCTTTGTGTTCTGCCTCATAAACGTCCGCTTTATACCCCTTCATTACGAGATAGTACGCACAGACAAGCCCGCTGGGACCCGCTCCTATCACCGCAACGCGCTTATCTATATCTTCCGCAGGCGTTATCTGCTCTCGTTCGGGGAAGCCCTCGCTGTAGGCATAGTCCGTCACAAAGCGTTTCATTTCACATATCGCCATAGCTTCGTCGACAGTGCCTCTTCTGCAGCGCGTTTCGCATGGATGAGTACATACCCTTCCGCATATTCCCGGCAGGGGATTATCTCGGAACATCACTTTGTACGCGTCGGTATATCTTCCCGAAGCGACAAGAGCCATAAAGCCCGGTATGTTTATACCCGCAGGGCATGTATTTTCGCACGGGCTTTTATACAGCTCAGCGCAAACGCCCGCTCGGCAATGCTTGTCGTATATATGCTCCTCATATTCCTCTCTGAAATATTTTATCGTTGACAAAACGGGGTTCGGCGCGGTCTGTCCCAAACCGCACATAGCCGTATCCTTTATTATTTCGCCGAGTTCTTCGAGTTGTTTTATATCTTTGTACTTGCCCTTGCCTTCGGTTATCCGCTCGAGTATTTCGAGCATACGTTTGGTTCCCAGCCGACAGGCGGTACATTTGCCGCAGCTCTCCTCGCGGATAAAATCGAGATAGAAACGCGCGGTATCTACCATGCATGTATCCTCGTTCATTACTATAAGTCCGCCCGAGCCCATTATAGAACCTACCTCGGCAAGATGTTCGTAATCCATGGGAATATTCAAGTATTCCTTGGTGATACAGCCGCCCGAAGGTCCTCCCGTCTGCGCGCTTTTAAATTCCTTATTGTCGGGTATGCCTCCGCCTATATCGAAAAGTATATCTCCCAACGGCACGCCCATGGGAACCTCAACAAGCCCTGTGTTTCTTATGTGTCCCGACAGCGCGAATACTTTTGTGCCGGGGCTTTTTTCGGTACCGAAGCTGCGGAACCAATCGGAACCGTTGAGTACTATGGGCGCAATATTCGCAAGCGTCTCCACATTATTTATGATAGAGGGCTTGCCGTACAAACCGCTCTCAAACGGAAACGGTGGTTTTTGCCTCGGTTCTCCCCGCCTGCCTTCTATGGAAGCCATAAGGGCTGTTTCCTCTCCGCATACGAAAGCTCCCGCGCCTATTCTTATCTCAATGTCGAAGCTGAAGGAAGAACCCAATATATTTTTACCCAACAGCCCCTTTTCCTCTGCCTGCGCAAGAGCCTCCTGCAAACGCTTGAGAGCAAGAGGGTATTCCGCACGAATATAAACAAAACCCTTGCGCGCACCTATGGCGTAACCGCCGAGCATCATGCCCTCAATCACGCTGTGCGCGTCTCCCTCAAATACGCTTCTGTCCATAAATGCTCCGGGGTCGCCCTCGTCGGCATTGCATATTATATATTTTTCACTGCCCTGCTCCTTTGAACACGCCTCCCATTTTATGCCCGTGGGGAAACCGCCTCCGCCGCGCCCGCGCAAACCCGATTTCGTTATAATTTCAATAAGCTCAGAAGGGGACATTTCCGACAATACCTTCGCTATAGCCGAATATCCGTCCTTTGCTATGTATGCTTCTATGGCGGATACGTCGATGAGTCCGCAATTGCGAAGTGCTATACGCACCTGACTTTTATAAAAATCCATGTCGTTTATATCGGCGACATATTTATTTTTAGCCGCGTCAAAAAACGTATACTCCTCAATAACTGCTCCTCCCGACAAATGCTCGTTTACCACGCGCACCGCCTTTTCGGGAGTCATTTCGGTATAGTACGTATTGTCGGGCAGCACGTATACTATGGGACCGACGGCACATGTGCCTATACATCCCGTAGTTACCACTTCTATTTCGGAGGAAAGTCCTTGCTTTTGTATTTCGGCTGAAAGAGCGTCCCTCACCGCGCCGCAGTTCGACGAAACACATCCGCTGCCGCCGCATACGAGCACGTGATATTTATACTTACCTGTTTTTTCAAGGTATGCTTTTTTTATATCTTTTAAATCTTCGATACTTTGTATCATAACGCTTTGTCCTCCTTGCAGTCTCTGTACTTCGCCAAAATACCGTCCAGCTTACGCTCGGTGACTTGTTTGTACACCTCGTCGTCTATCATTATGGCGGGAGCCAGTCCGCAGGCGCCGATGCAGCGCACTATTTCAAAAGTAAATTTTTTATCGGAGGAAGTCTGCCCCACCTTTGCGCCGAGTTTTTCCTCAAGCTGTGCTATAAGCTGCTTGCCCCCTCTCACATAGCAGGCAGTTCCGAGACATACCCGCACGGTGTGCTCTCCGCGTTCGGTAACGGAAAAAAATGAGTAAAAGCTGACGACGCCCGATACCCTCGAAAGAGGAATGTTCATTCGCTCGGCAATAAATTCCTGCACCTCTATGGGCAAATATCCGTATATTTCCTGTGCGGCGTGCAGTATCGATATCAGACAGTTGTCGTTTCTCCCATAACTGTCTATGACCTCGGCTATCGATTCGAATTTAGCCTCACGGTCGCCATTATCGTACTCACCGCCGACGGCAATTGTGCCTGTCTTTTTTTTCTCCACACCGCCGCGCGTATTACCGACTGCTTTCATATTCCACCTCCGTATTTTATTTCCCGCAAACAAAGCAAACCGTAATGTGTATGCTGTTTTTATATACCTTTACTATTACAATTATGTCCGAACTTCAACGGCTTACAAAGACCGCCGTATCAAAAATGCTCTTTTAATGTTATGCCTTGTTTGTTGAATTGTAGCACATAATAAACAAAATTCATAGTAAATATTAAATATATATTACAAATATGTTCGATTTTCTTTTGAAAAAGTTGCTCCGTGCACATAAAAAAACGGATCTCTGTAATAAGAGACCCGTTTTAAGCTTACAATACCTATTTCTATCCCGTTTTAACGATAAGCTTTATTCCCGTTCTTTCGCTGCCGTTTATCATCACGTCGGTAAAAGCGGGAACGCAGACCAAGTCGTAACCGCCGGGCGCCACGTACCCCCTTGCTATAGCTATTGCCTTGATTGCCTGATTCAGCGCTCCTGCGCCTATGGCCTGCACCTCGGCGCAATCATTGTCCCTGATAACGCCGGCAAGCGCGCCTGCCACGGAATTGGGATTCGACGAAGATGATACTTTCAATACTTCCAACACAATTTCCTCCGATACGGTATATATTTTAGTGTTATTCGTATATTCTGCGTATTCTTTCTATCCCGACGCACCTACCTTCGCCGTCGAGAGTAAAAAGGGCTCCGTTCAGTTGGGCGGCTCCCGAAGCGACCTCAAAACGCACGTGACGTTTGGTAAGGAAATTTTTGATGATAATATCCTTATCCACACCTATCACACCGTTGTAAGGACCGCACATGCCGATATCGGTAAGGTAGCCGCAGCCGCCCTCAAGTATCCGCTCGTCCGCCGTCAGAACGTGAGTATGTGTGCCGAAAACAATATTGGCACGTTTATCCGCATAATATCCGAACGCGATCTTCTCGCTGGTAGCTTCAGCGTGAAGGTCTACACAGATAATATCGCAGGAAGGTTGCATCATTTGGAAAATTTTGTCGAACGCAATAAAAGGATTATCGAGATCGTCCATAAAG
>CAYTMY010000111.1:0-5177 GCA_964439075.1 uncultured Lachnospiraceae bacterium
AGCTGCTCATGGCTTCCACGTCGGTGAGAATGCTTGCTCCCGTTGTCGTAAATCCCGAAACCGCCTCAAAGAACGCGTCTATGTAATTGGGTATTTCTCCGCTCAGGAAAAAAGGCAGGGCGCCGAACATACTGAGCAGTATCCAACCGAGAGAAACTATCATAAAGCCTTCTCTTGCATATATCGTTCTGTTGGAGGGCTTTTTGAGCCTGCAAAGCAGACCCGCGCAAATAAGTAAAGCAATGGTCAAAAGAAAGCCGTATATGGCTTTTTCTTTGTGAATGAGCGCTACTATACAAGGGAAAAGCAGAAGTCCCGCTTCCGCAAGAAAGAGGGCTCCCAAAACGTTGGCTATCATTTTTTTATTCATTCTTAACCTCTTATATCGTCAAGATCAGAAAGTCCCGTTATGGTAGTTACCACTATTACGGAATCTCCCGCAAACAGCATATCCTTGCCGTGAGGGAGAAATACCTTGTCGTTTCTGCTTATGCTTCCTATAAGTACGTTTTCACGCAGCTTGAGTTCTTCAAGCGATTTACCCAATAGTACGCTGTCCTCTCCGACCTTAAATTCAAGAGCCTCGACCTTGTTGTCGATTATTTTGTTCAGCGTTTCCACACTGCTGCCTATGCTGTTTTGCTTTGCGCGCACATGCTGGAGTACGATATTGGCTGTAGTGTATTTGGGGTATATCACGCTTCCTATATCGAGGGTGCGAATAACCTCCTGAAAAGCCACTCTGTTTACTTTGGTAATTGTCTTTATGCCGGGAGCGATGCTTTTGGCATAAAGTGACAGAAGAATGTTTTCTTCATCGATTCCCGTAAGGCAGCACAGCGCACTTGTTTCGCGCAGACCTTCCTCCAGCAAAAGTGAACGCTCGGTTCCGTCGCCGCATATAACGTTTGCGTTGGGAAAGGCAAGGCTGAGTTTTTCTGCCGCCGCCATGTCTTTTTCGATTATGGTCGTGCTCATGTTGAGCTTTTCAAGGGCGCGTGCAAGGTAGTGGGCTATTTTCCCGCCGCCTATTATCATAGTGTTTTGTACGTCGTTGATGGAAATACCTATTTGCTTAAAAAAACCCTGCAATTCGGAGGGCGGCGCTATTGCCGCAACGGTGTCGTTTTCCTCTATTACAAAATCCCCCGTAGGGATAAACACTTCGTTTCCTCTTTGTACTGCGCATATAAGAACCTTATCGCCTATTTGAGCAAAGGACTGCTTTAACGAACGTCCGCACAAAAAGCAGCGTTTGTCGGCAACGAAGCTGATGAGGTCTATTTTGCCCTTCGCAAAGGTGTCTATGTTCATTGCCGAAGGAAACTGTATTATCCTCAGCATTTCGGCTGCGGCTTCTTTCTCGGGGTTGACAGACATACTCAGCCCGAGGCTGTCTCTTATAAGCTCCAGTTCTTCGCTGTATTCGGGATTTCTTACACGCGCTATAGTGCCATTTGCGCCCAATTCCTTTGACAGAAGGCAGGACAGCAGATTAACTTCATCGTTTTGAGTGAGTGCTATCAATAAGTCGCAATCCTCTACTCCCGCTTCGATAAGTACATGTTTTGAAGTTGCGCTTCCGCATATACCGATGACGTCGAGGGCGTTTTCCGCGTCGGAAACTATCTTTTCATTTGTATCGATGACGACGACGTCATGGTTTTCCAATGACAGTTGTTCGGCCACGGTATACCCGACTTTGCCGATACCGACAACGATTATTTTCATATTCATACCATCTTTCGTATAAATTAATTGAGTCTGTATCATTATAACTATTTTGATTCTATAGCGCAATAACATAATTTCTTATACAGCGCTGTTGTGGGGTAAGAGGGGGTCGTTACAGTATAATAATGTAAAACTTGTTATATATATTGAAATAACAGTAATAAAATACAAAAATCTCAACTGCAAGCTCGGCTTTTCTGAATAAAATCAATGTTCATGCACAAAATTCCTCGTCAAGTTTGTGCAATAAAAAAGCTCATCTCGAGGATGAGCTTTTTTATTATTGGTTATTCTAAGTTATACTATGCAAACGTTCAGAGCGCGCATTTTGCGTGAATCCTTGGGATCCTGCTCTGTATCGTAGGTTACATGCTGACCTTCCGTAAGGCTTTTGAAACCTTCTCCGGAAATAGCTGAGAAATGTACGAATACATCTTCGCCGCTTTCATCATTACAGATGAAGCCAAATCCTTTACTCTCGTTAAACCATTTTACAGTACCTATGTTCATGTGTGGTACCTCCTAAAAAATAAATGTTACTTAAAGCCGCTACAATAAAAAACCGCACAGTATTATAGATCAAAATGGAAATTGACCTAAACACGTGTGGCAATCAATCAGTACATTTTTAAATACTAATACAGTATATGCGCAAAGAATAAATTTGTCAAGCAAAAGATTTAAAAAAAACAGAAAAATAAATTGGGGCGATAAGTATGATAGGAAAAACCGAGATGAAAAGAGGGCTCCGTTATTTATGAGATTAAGCATGATGTGCTGCAACTTAATTATTTTATATTAGGTGTTTGAGTTTAAGTTGTGCCGAAACAGCAAGCTGTTTGTGTATTTATGTATGTTTTACGGGATTAAATATGTGCATATAGCACTTATAGCATATCAATTAAATTTATGTATCATGAGATGAAAAGATGCCGTAAAGAGGCTTTTCATTTATGATTTTGAAATTAATATGCTTAAATTATCTCTGAAACGGTGAATAATCTATTGAGAAGAATAAAACAATTTTATAACATATAGCGATAGTTTATTTAATGTTGTGCAAAAGATTCGAAAATGTTACCTTCAATATATATTCATTATATATGCGGCTGCTCTGATGATTTAAAATTTGTCAAAATATAAAGCATTGCCGCGTTAAACAAACAGGAGGTATTATTTAATGTCAGGACAAGCATTACCTGCCAAAAAGCAGGAATCAACGGTTTCTTACATCATCAAACTCGCAGTGGGCGTATTCTTCATGTTCTTTTTCGGATACGTGGTTCCGCCCTTTGCGACGATCACCGAAATGGGTATAAAGGTGATAGGTATTTTCATCGGCACGATATGGTTTCTTTCGTGGTTCGATATGAGTTGGCCGCCGCTGTTGGCGATACCCGCAATAGTTTTCTCCGGCTTTACGACGACTTCGAACTTTATTTCCCTCATGCTCGGAAATACCACAGTATTCCAAATGCTCGCTCTTATGGCTCTTTGTTGGGCTATACGAGAAAGCGGAGCAGGCAAGATAATCGCAGGCTGGTTTATAACGCGTAAATTTTTACAGGGACGCCCCGTGTTGTTCTGCTGCGTATTCCTTTGGGCATTCTTCTTTGCAAGTATTTTCTTGAGCTATGCGTCCTTCTTCCTCGCATGGGAAATTCTCGGAAACATTTTTGAAGCGACAGGCTACAAGAAAAGAGAAAAACTGCCTATCCTCATGGTCATCGGCACGTTCATGGTAGCGTGGTTGGGTTATTGTTCGCTGCCTATAGCAGGGCTGCAGCTCGCCATGGTGGCAAGCTTCAACTCCACAATGGCAACCTTCGGTATACAGCTCGATACCACCACATACATATTGTGCGGTCTTATTGTAGGCAGTATAGTCGCCATTATAGAAGGTCTTTCTATAAAATACATCTTCCGTGCGGACATGAGTCGCCTTGCAAATCTCGATTTAAGCAAAATGGGCATAAATAAGGATGAACTGCACTTCAACAAGCAGCAGATAATTCTTCTCATAGCTTTTGTTGTCGGTATCGGCTTCAGCATAGTGTCGAGTCTTGCCCCTGCTGAGAGTGCGCTGAAATTGTGGATGAACAAAATGACGCTGTTCGGTTGGTTCTCCGTGATACTCGTAGCGCTCAACTGGATAAAGATAGACGGTAAACCCGTCATGAGCGTGGGTCAGGCGCTCTCAAAGGGCGTCATGTGGGGAGCCGTGCTTTGTACGGGAGCTTTTGTGGTAATAGGACAGGCTATAACCTCGAAAGACTGCGGCATCACCACGGCTATTTCCCAACTGCTCAATCCTATATTCGGCGATATGAACTGGTTTGTGTTCGTGCTGATAGCGGTGGCGTTCACTACCATAGTTACAAACCTTATGAGCAATCTTTCCACGGGTATTATCATCATCACGATAATTTCACCGTTTGTGATGAACTACGTGGGGGCGGGCATCAATCCTTCGGTGCTCGGTTGTGCTATAATTATTTCGGCAATGACAGGAATGCTCACCATGAGTGCGGGTGCATGGGCTCCCATGCTTATAGGAAACGAATGGATAGATTCTCAGGCTCTCGTTCTCAAATACGGCGGCGCGATGGCGTTTATCTACATCATCATCGCAACGCTTGCATTCGGAGCTTTGGGACTCGTATTTTAAGAACAGAATGTGAATAAAGGAGGCATTTAATGCAAACGGTAACAAAACATTTATACTGCGACTTAGCCGTAATAGGCGGAGGCGTAGGCGGCTGTTCGGCAGCTATTACCGCCGCTAAAAGAGGGCTTCAGACCATAATACTCGATAAGGGCATAAGTTTGGGAGGTCTTGCCACAAACGGTTATGTTCCGTCGATAGCGGGCATGATAGAGGGCAACTGCAAGGAATTTAAGCATCGTCTCGATGAAAAGGGGCAGCTTATGTATAGAGGTCCCGACGATGACCACAACCCCACCTTCGATCCCGAGTATTCCAAATTTCTTCTTGAACAAATGGTAATGGAGTGCGGAGGAAGAATAATTTATGATGCAAACTGCATAGACGTTGAAACGCAGGATAATATGATAACCTCTGTCATCTTTTATACAAAGGGCGGTTGGATGGCGGTTCATGCAAAGTACTACATTGATGCGACGGGAGACGCCGACGTAGCGTGTATGGCGGGCGTACCCTACCAGGTAGGCGGAGCTGAATATGTCGACAACTCTCGGCACGCGTTGGCAGGGATTTAACGAAGTTAAGTACAATGCGGCAAACGACGAATGGAAGAAAAAACAGGCGGCGGACGGAGTCGACCCCAAGGAAATAAAACCGCTTCTTTTCTCGCTTGAAGAAAAGGCGATAAAAGCGGGCGAGCTTACGCGCCATGTTGCAAATCCATGGTCTCCTTCGGGAATGTTTCAGGTACAAATACCGAACACTACCCTCGCAGACA
>CAYTMY010000112.1:0-5114 GCA_964439075.1 uncultured Lachnospiraceae bacterium
TACGACCTAGCGGTTAACAGCCGCGCGCTCTACCAACTGAGCTACTGAGGAACATACAATTAGTAATTATACACAAAAAAGTATTTTTGTCAATTCTAATTCGGACTTTTTTTCAATAAATACAACACGCTGTTCATATATCCGAACTCTTGATTTTACGCCCGAAATCAACTATCGCCGACCGTTTTTGTTAAAAGCGGTTTTTCCTATATGTTTGTCCTTGCCGGGCTTTTCTTCATCGCTCATACATCTTTTTACTTCCGCCAGCGTAAGGGCGCGGTACTCTCCCGATTTCAGTTCTCCGAGAGTTATTCCCGCCTCCTCCGTTCTTTTGAGATTTATAACGGGATGACCTATTATTTCACACATTCTGCGTATTTGGCGTTTTCTTCCTTCGCTCAATGTTATTTCAACAAGGCTGTTGTCCTTTATTTGCTTTTTGAGCACGACCTTGCGCGCTATTGCTTTTTTACCGTCAAGCTCCACTCCCTTTGAGAGCTTTTTCAAATCTCTTTCATCAACGTTTCCTTTAAGCAACGCCACATACTTTTTACTCTTTTCAAACTTGGGATGTGTAAGCTTATAGGCAAAATCGCCGTCGTTGGTCAAAAATATCAGTCCTTCACTGTCCTTATCGAGTCTCCCCACGGGAAACAAACGATGTTCGTCATCGATAAGCTCGACGACCGTCTTTTCTCCCCTATCGCTTACCGCCGCGCTTATCACATCCTTCGGTTTGTTGAGTATATAATAAACCTTATCCTCGGCGGGTTTTACCTCTACTCCGCTTACCGTAAGCTTGTCATTTTTTTCATCTACATCAAAGCCGAGTTCAGTGACCACCTTGCCGTTCACCTTCACCTTGCCATCCGTTATAAGTTCCTCGGCTTTTCTTCGTGATGCAACGCCGCATAAAGCTATATATCTGTTTATTCTCACAATTTTTCTCCGTATTATTTATCGCCTGAGAACAATAATACCAAATAAAACGGAATTTAGTTTGATTTAATGAAAAAAACGGCAAATAAATTCGGATAGTGCGCGCCGTTTTGATATAATGAAAAAAAATATTTTGAAAAAACAATTACCTATCGGGGGACAATTATGGCAGACGGACACTTGATTTTTGAAGGACATGACACTGTAGAGCTTGCAAATAAATTCGGTACACCGCTTTATGTGATGAGCCAAAATAAAATAGAAAGAGCAATAAAGGCGATAAAAACCGCATTTGAAACACAGGGAATCGATTATTGCATCAATTATGCCGGAAAGGCTTTTCTTAACACAGCCATGTGCCGCATAGCAAAAGAAAACGGACTGCACCTCGACGTAGTATCCGGCGGAGAACTGTACACAGCGCTTTTGGCGGGATTTGACCCTGCCGAGATAACCATGCACGGCAGCAATAAGTCCAAGAGGGAAATAACCGAAGCTATACAGGCGAGAGTCGGTACCATTACCATAGACAGTCTGAGCGAAATACTTTATGTAAACAAAATAGCCAAGGAACTCGGAACTACCGTAAACGTCCATTTGAGACTTTCTCCCGGTGTTGAAGCGCATACGCACGAATATATTCAAACAGGTAGAATAGACTCCAAGTTCGGCATTCCCATATCTATGAGTACAAGAGCGGTAAGAAGCGTTCTGGACAGCTCGAATCTCAACCTGACGGGGCTGCATTGCCATATAGGCTCGCAGATATATTCGCCGAAGCCGTTTCAGATAGCGGCGAATTCAATGCTGGAGATCATATTTAACATAAAAGAAATGGGCGTGGAAATAAAGGAGCTGAATCTCGGAGGAGGCTTTGGGATCAATTACCTTCAGGATGACGAAGTATTCGACCTCAACGACTACACCACGCTGCTTTCGGAAACTCTCGACAAGCAGTGCGGCGAACTCGGAATACAAAAGCCGAAGATAATCGTGGAGCCGGGAAGATATATAGTCGGACCCGCAGGTATAACGCTTTATACTATAGGCACCGTAAAGGAAATACCCTTTTTAAGAAAATACATAAGCGTTGACGGAGGCATGGCGGACAACCCACGCCCCGCTTTGTACAACGCCGTACATCATGCCGTAGTGGCAAACAGATTTGACGAAGAGGAAAACGACCTCGTAACGGTAAGCGGAAAGTGCTGTGAAACAGACACGCTTATCACCGATATACTGCTTCCGAAATGCAAAAGCGGAGATATTCTCGCAGTATTCAACACAGGCGCCTACAATTACTCCATGTCGAGCAACTACAACAGGCTCTCCAAACCAAGCGTGGTACTCTTAAAAGACGATAAGGCAGAAATAATCGTGGAAAGGGATTCTTATGAACGGATCGCCGCAAACGATGTGATCCCTTCGTGGCTCTGATACATATATGGACACAGATACTCTCATCTATTATGCGATGATGGCCGCAGCCTCCCTCATATCCATTACGCTGCATGAATGCGCACACGGATATACGGCGCTGCTCATGGGAGACGATACGGCGAAAAACAACGGAAGGCTCACCCTGAACCCTATAAAACATATAGATTTATTCGGTCTTATCATGCTCATTGTCATGAGGATAGGCTGGGCGAAGCCTGTTCCCGTAAACCCGAATAATTTTACAGAGCGCAAAAAAGGTATGTTTCTCGTCAGCATAGCGGGACCGCTTACAAACATGCTGCTCGCCGTTATAGCGGGAAGACTTGCCGTATTTTTTTACGCAATGGATCTTAATTACTACCTTATAATGTTTTTGCTGCTGTTCACAAGGCTGAACCTGGGTTATGGTATATTCAATATTCTGCCATTTCCTCCCCTCGACGGTTCCAAATTATTTGCTTCGTTGCTACCGGTAAAATGGGAGATATTTTTTTACAAATACCAAAAGTACTTTTATTTCGTTTTGATAATTCTTTACTTTATCGGAGCGCTTGATGTTATACTGTATCCGGCAATTACATTCCTTTATGAGTTGATATTGTCATAACGCGGAAGAGAGAAAAAATGCAGCCTGTAAGCTTTGAAACCTTTGAAGGTCCGCTTGACCTATTGCTGAACCTTCTGACAAAAAACGAAATCGACATTTACGACATTCCCATAGCGATGATAACAAGGCAGTATATGCAGTATTTGTATACGGCAAACGAGCTCAATATTGAGCTTGCAAGCGAGTTTATCACGGTAGCCGCTCAGCTTATCGAGATAAAATCGAGAATGATGCTGCCTGCCGATGAGGAAGAGGGGCAAGAGCTGCTTGACCCTCGCGACGAGCTTGTGGCACGATTGCTTGAATATAAGGTATACAAACAGATAAGCGAATACGTTAAACTCCGTGAGCTCCCGTATTCTCAAATGATACAGAAAGAACCCGAATATTTTCCTCAGCTCAAAGACGATTATTCCAATCTCGACATAAGCATCGAAACACTGGCGTCGGTCATGCGGGTCATATTCGCACGTTACAAAATACGTGTAGAGGACGATGTAAAAGATTATACGATACAACGTGAGGAAGTATCCGTAGATGATATGATGATAGATATAACAGATAGACTGAACCGCACACCCAAAATGAATTTTTATTCTTTATTCGATAAAAGCGCCGCTAAAAACAAAGTGATTGCATGTTTTCTTGCTTTACTTGAAATGCTTAAACGAAATATAGTATATTTGAAGCAGGAAGGGCTGTATTCCGATATAACAATAATAAAGGTTACCGAAAACAATGGATGACGCGACTTTAAAAAACATCATAGAAGCTATTTTATTCGCTTCGGGAGAAGCGATAAGCGCAAATCTCATAGCTCAAGCTATGGAGCTGCCTGTCGACCAAACGAAAAAACTTATTGAGCAGCTTCGCGATACCTACGAGTATGAACAGCGCGGAATACGCATAATACAAATTGAAAACAAATATCAAATGGTAAGCAGAAGCGACTACTTTGATTATATTAAAAAAGTAGTGCAGGGCGCTCCCTCAGCCTTCTTTTCACAGGCGGCGCTTGAGACTTTATCGATAGTGGCGTACAAACAACCCGTCACACGGGCCGATATAGAATATATAAGAGGCGTCCAGTCAAGCTCGTCGCTCGATCTTCTTATCGACAGAGGCTTTGTTCGCCAAGCGGGCAAGCTGGACATTCCGGGAAAGCCTTTAAGCTATGAAACCACAGCGGAATTTCTGAAGCTTATGGAAATAACGGATACAAAGCAGTTGCCGGCGTACGAGGAATTCAGCGAGGGTATACAGCTTAAACTGGAGGAGCAGGCAGAACTTCAGACGCAGTAATAAAACAGGCAGCTTCTGAGAAGCTGCCTGCCGTTTGTTTATATATCGTTTTCCTCAGTGAACTTTTCCTTTGTAAGCTGTTCGAGTTCTTTCAGTTCCGCGGCGTCAAGCGCCTCCTGCTGTTCGGCAGTCAGATGTTTTTTCGACTTATGTTTTTCAAGAATATGCATATCATCTTTTGCATATTCCCGCAAAACTTCTTCTTTTTCAAGAAAGACCGTCGCCTTGCCGCCCAATACGTTCAGTTTTTGTACCGTACCGACGCCATCCTTCGTTCTAACCCTGTCTCCCACCGAAGGAAGTTCTTTTAAAGCGCATTCATAGCATTCGTGCTCATACTGCAGGCAGCACAAAAGCCTTCCGCATATACCGCTTATTTTTCCCGGATTCAAAGACAATCCTTGCTCTTTTGCCATTTTAATAGATACGGGTTCAAACTCGCCCAACCACTTATTGCAGCAAAGACTCCGTCCGCAGCAGCCGATGCCGCCCAATATTTTGGCTTCATCGCGAACGCCTACCTGACGAAGCTCTATTCTTATACGGAATATCGCCGCAAGATCCTTTACCAGCTCTCTGAAGTCCACCCTTCCGTCTGCGGTAAAATAGAATATCACTTTAGATGCATCGAAGGTATACTCGGCGCGTATAAGCTTCATATCCAAATTGTTCTTCTCTATCTGTTTACGGCACATTTCAATAGCTTCCTGAGCCTTTTGCAGATTATTTTCATGAGTCTTTTCATCTTTAAAGGTAGCTTTTCTTATAACAGGCTTTATGGGATGTTTAAGTTCGCTTTCCTCGACCATACGCACCTTTGAAGCCA
>CAYTMY010000113.1:0-5085 GCA_964439075.1 uncultured Lachnospiraceae bacterium
TTCTGATAAAAAGATAAAAAATATTTACCCGCATTGGAAGGACTGGACGACTTTTCGCATATTCAAGTGTGCTGGTGGTTTGACGGATGTGACAATGACGCCGACCGTTCGGTTCTTACAAGCGAAAAACCATACAAAAAAGGACCCGAAGTGTTGGGCACTTTTGCTACGCGCTCACCTCAACGGCCGAATCCGATAGCACTCACTACGGCTGAACTTATTTGGACAGATAAAGAAAATGCCCGTGTAGGACTTGCCTTTATCGATGCAAACAACGGCTCTCCCGTGTTGGATATAAAGCCGTATACTCCAAGCCTCGATAAAGCCGAACAACCCAAAGTACCCGAATGGTGCTCGCATTGGCCGAAATCAATTGAGACTTCGGGGGAGTTTGAATGGGATAATGAATTTAACTTTTAGTTGAATGAAGAAAATAATTGTACGCCGGGAGCACCTTCGATGCAGATGTGATTGAACCAAAACCACATCCGCATATTTTATATAAAAAGAAAATCAAACCTAAAATTAGTATTAGAATATTTTGGATAAAACAGCTCACGGAATCGGTATGAAAAATATTTTCAATAACAAAATACGGGTTCTGTTTACAATTAAAAACTGTTTTCCAATAAATACTTTTCAGCGGTCCGCACCATTTCGGTAATGTCATTTCCTTCACGGTCGATGATGCTGCCCGTGATCCAGCTTCCCGAAATATCCTTCTCATACCGAATGCTTTTATAATAATTATTTTCCGTACGTACAGGTCCCTGTAATTCACAGCTGTTGTAATTATCAAGCACTTCCCCCACCGGCATCCCGTTTGGAGTAATTCCGTCATACTTTCTGAAATCTTCGATTCCATATACGCCCGACTTTTTATATTACGCAACCGCCTTTTTCAGCAATGCCTTTTCGTTTTCCGTCAACGGAGTAAAGTTTGTCATGGTGGAAATATTATCTTGCATCTGCTCCAAATTCGACATTCCCGATAAAACGGCTATGACGCCCTCAAACCCGGCCGCAAATTTCATAGCCCACGCCGACGGAGATAAAGCGGGTTGCATTTTCTTCATTTCACGTTCAATTGTCACAGGCACCTTTGAGAGCATTCCGCCCTTTACGGGTTCCATGACAATCACATCTTTACCATGAGCTCGAATCACTTCATAGCACTTTCTTGCTTGAACCCAACTGCTGTTCCAATCAAAATAGTTTATTATGATTTGAACAAATTCTGTCTCCGGATGCTCTGTAAGTAACTATCCAACACTTCTGCCGAGTCGTGAAATGAAAACCCGAGATGCTTGATCAAACCCCTGTTTTTAAATTCCAGAGCCTGCTCAAACAGTTTGCAGGATTTTACTGTTGTATCGTACAATATACGGTTTAAATTATGCAGCAGATAATAATCAAAATACTCAACTCCGCATTTTTTCAACTGTTCTTCGATGATTTTTCTTGGTTGGTCTTCGCTTGTTATGCTAAATGCCGGCAGCTTCGTTGCCAGAATGTACTGCTCTCTGCCATAACGCTCTGTCAGAGACTTTCTGACTGCCGTTTCGCTTTCTCCGTTATGGTACACATAGCTTGTATCAAAATAGTTGAAGCCGTGTTTAAGATACATATCTATCATTTTATTTAATTGTTGATAATCAAAACTCGTAGGGTCTTGCTCATTCAACAGCGGAAGCCTCATCATTCCGAAACCCAATTTTCATTTGCTCATGCTCATTTTAATACCTTTCTTTTTTTTACTAACGGTCGTACGTACATGTATTATACACCAAATATTTTCAATAAAGGCGATCGTCAGCCTGTCGAAACTTATTTATTTTTATTATACCATTAAGCTTTTGTTTTATCCTAATCAAGGCATAAGGAAACTTGTGTCGCTAATAATAGCGGTAGCTATTTGATATCGCTTAAATTCAAACATTCATCGCCGTAACAGCCGATATTGTACAGTGCATAATGTTCATTTAGGCGTAGGCGTATTACTTCTTCATAAATAAAAACAGCACCCAAGCGTCAGCTCTAATACTGTTTTTTGTACTATTGATAATTATTAACCTTCGGCATTTCTTACGCTGACTTCTTGTCGTAACGTCCGCGTCCCGTGTTTCTTTTCCCTTTGAATACTTTGCCCTTTTGATGTTTGGCGCCGTTACGTGCTTCGGCTGCTTCGGTGTCCTTTGCATTTGCAAGGCGTATGTCGTAGCTCCCGCTTCTTATTTTAATTGAAGAGCTTTTCATCAACTCTTTAGCGGCATTCTCCGATACGGCAACGATTGTACACGTTTTAAGTATGTCGATCTTTCCGATATCGGAACCGTTCACTCCGCCTTTGTCTGTCAGCGCGGCTAAAATAAAATTGGGCGCCATATTTTCGTTTCGACCTGCGTCTATACGCAACTTAACAGTGTCGCCGTTGTTTTTAAGATTTTCTCTTGACGGTTTATCGGCAAAAAAAGTTTCTTTTATGTCGAGATTCTCTTTTTTTGTAAGTATATTGAGGAGCGCCGCTGCTATCTGCTTATCGCTCAAACCTTCGTCATTGAGTATGGAAAGCGTGTTCGCAAAGCTTACCTCGCTGCCGCCTGCCGCTTCTTCTCTTATCTTTTGAGCAAGAATTTCTTCTCTTCTTTGTTTGATCACCTTTACGCTGGGCAGTTCGCGTCTTTCTATCCTGCAACCGACGTATTTGATGATATCCTTCAGTTCACGTTCCTGACTCGAATTTCCTACTATGGAGAGTGCCAAGCCGCTTTTACCCGCTCTGCCTGTTCTGCCGATGCGGTGAATGTAATACTCGTTGTTTTGAGGCAAATCGAAGTTTACGACAACGTCCAGTTCATCCACATCGATGCCTCTTGCCGCAACGTCCGTGGCTATAAGCGTATCATATTTGCCGCTTTTAAAGCCGTCCATAACCTTAGTGCGTTCCGACTGACTCATATCCCCATGGAGTGCGCCTACATGACGGTTTTCACCTTTCAGCTCTTCGCTTAATCGGTCTACCATACTTTTGGTGTTGCAAAATACAATGGTGCGTATATTCTTTTGTTCGCTCAAAATGAGCTTGAGCACCTCTGTCTTTTTCCCCTTTGGCGACATATAATATGCTTGACCTATCTTGTCGAGCGTGCGGTTCGTACCGACAGGCTCTATAACCAACGGATCCGATAAAAACTTGTCGGCTATTTTTCTTATGGCCGCGGGAACCGTTGCCGAAAACAAAGCCATTTGGGCATTTTCGGGCGCTTTTGATAAAATTTCCGATATATCCTCGTAAAAGCCCATATTCAGCATTTCGTCGGCTTCGTCGAGCACAGCCATTTCAATGGATGAAAGCTTTAAACTGCCTCTTCTGATGTGGTCCATTATTCTTCCCGGTGTACCGATAACGATATTGGCATGCTTCAGCGCCGACGTTTGGTCCTTGATGGATTTTCCGCCGACCACTATTGCAGCCTTAACGTGCTGCTTATAGCGCGCGATTTTTTCCGTTTCGGCGTAGGTCTGCATTGCAAGTTCTCTTGTGGGAGACAAAACCAGCACTTTTGCGCTGTTCTCGTGTTCTTTTATCATTTCTGTAGCCGGAATGACAAAGGCCGCCGTTTTTCCTGTGCCGGTATTTGATTTACCGAGCACGTCGCGTCCCGACATCAATGCGGGGATCGCTTTTTCCTGAATGAGCGTAGGTGCAACGTAGCCCAATTCGCCAACGGCCTTAAGACACTCATTCGACAACTGTAATTCATTAAATGTAGTAATAATTTTTCCTCTTTTCCTTAAAAAAAGCAAGGACATATAATCCTTGCTCTCTCAACAATCATAGACTGAATTAGTATAGCACAAAAAACACTTTTTTTCATCGCTTATAAGTGATTCTTTTTAAAATAAAGTTACACAAGTCCCCTCAGTACGTTTTTGCGGCTTGTATATGTCATAAACTATGCTATAATTTGTAATAATCCGAGTATAAACAAAGAGGTGTTTGATGAAAAAGCTACAATACAATTCACCCGTCATTTTGACGTTTTTCATTTTGTCGTTAGCTGTGTTGGGTTTGGGTTATTTAACCGCAGGTCAATCGACTTATTACTTATTTTCGACTTACCGTTCTTCGCTGCTAAACCCCCTCTTTTATATACGCCTGTTCGGACATGTTCTCGGGCACGCAAACTTCACTCATTTTATCAACAATATGTTGCTTTTGCTTGTGGTGGGACCGCCCATGGAAGAAAAATACGGCAGCAGAACAATGTTGGCGGCAATAATGCTTACAGCTTTGCTTTCGGGTATTTTGCAGTGTATCTTTTTCCCCACTACGGCTCTGCTTGGGGCAAGCGGTATCGTTTTTATGCTTATAATGCTCTCTTCGCTGTCGGGCATAAAAGCAGGACGTATTCCCATAACGCTGATTTTGGTGGCTGTACTGTATATAGGCAGAGAGGTAGCTTCTATCGTTCTTGTAAAAGATAACGTAGCGAACTTTATGCACATTGTCGGAGGAGCTTGCGGAACGGGGTTTGGATTTCTCCTCAGCAAAGATGAAACTTGAAGCTTCAAAGAAAGGCGAAATTAATGCCAAAATCAAAAATATATAAAATGATATTATGCGCCCTGTTTGCCGCTTTGAGCGCAGCTCTTTCCCAGATATCCATCCCTCTCGGACCCGTTCCGATAAACTTGGCAACATTATCCGTATTTTGCGCGGGCATTTTGCTCGGTTCGAAAATGGGCAGCATTAGTCAGCTCGTGTACGTCCTTCTCGGCGTTGTCGGAGTTCCCGTATTTTCCTTCTTCAGCGGCGGTATAGGCGTTCTTCTCGGTCCGAGCGGAGGCTATATAATCGGATATGTGCTTGCTGCATGGACGGTCGGTTTTATCATCGAGCACGGTACAAATAAAACAGGCACTCTCGTAGCCGCTATGCTATCGGGGTTTTTATCATATATGATACTCGGGACATGTTGGTATATGTACGTTACACATACGGGGCTAATACCGTCTCTTATGGTATGCGTGGTGCCGTTTCTGCTCGGAGACGCACTGAAAATGGCTGTTGCCGTTTTCTTG
>CAYTMY010000114.1:0-5071 GCA_964439075.1 uncultured Lachnospiraceae bacterium
GGTATGGTGCTCGGCGCGGCTCCCGAGGAGAATGTGATACGCGAAGTGCCGAATACGGGAGATATAGTTATATTACTGGGTGGACGCACGGGACGCGACGGCTGCGGCGGCGCAACGGGTTCGTCAAAATCGCACGATGTAAATTCACTCAGCGTATGCGGCTCTGAAGTTCAAAAAGGCAACGCTCCCGAAGAGAGAAAACTTCAGCGCCTTTTCAGAAACCCCGAAGCGACCCGTCTTATAAGACGCTGCAACGATTTCGGCGCAGGCGGGGTTTCCGTTGCAATAGGAGAGCTTTCGGATTCTCTTGAAATCGACCTGAACAAAGTGCCCAAGAAATACGAAGGGCTTGACGCTACCGAGCTCGCCATAAGCGAATCGCAGGAAAGAATGGCCGTGGTAGTGGCAAAAAAAGACGAACAGCGCTTCAAGCAGCTTGCTGCCGCCGAAAATCTACAGGCTACCACAGTAGCCCGCGTTACGGATAACGGACGTCTTACAATGAAATACAACGGTAAAAATGTCGTCGATATTTCTCGTGAATTTTTATCGTCAAACGGCGCGGAAAAATATATATCGCTCAAAGCCGACAGCGACGATATTCCCACATCGAACGGCATAGCTCCCGAGGCGGGCTTTGCCGAAAGAACTCAAAAGGTGATTTCCGACTTAAACGTATGTTCAAAGCGCGGCTTGTGCGAACGCTTTGATTCCACTATAGGTTCGGGCAGTGTTCTGATGCCATTCGGCGGGAAGTATCAAAAAACGCCTCAGCAGGTTATGTCTGCAAAGATACCCGTTCTTTATAAAAACACAAATACGGCGAGCATAGCCTCTTACGGTTATAACCCGTATATAAGCGAAGTAAGCCCGTATCACGGTGCCTATTTGGCGGTGCTTGAATCACTGGCAAAAAATGTCGCGGCGGGAGCTTGCCTAAGCGACACATACCTTACTTTGCAGGAATACTTTGAAAAACTCGGAACAGATGAAGAAAAATGGGGCAAACCATTCTCTGCAATACTCGGCGCCCTCAGCGCACAGCTTGATTTCGGCGTTGCGGCGATAGGCGGAAAGGATTCCATGAGCGGTACGTTTGAAAATATGAACGTTCCGCCCACACTCGTGTCCTTTGCGGTCTCCACGGCAAATTCGGCTGATGTGATATCCTGCGAATTTAAAAAAACCAATTCGAAAGTTGTCATCATTTCCCCGGCAATTTCCGACAATTCTCTTCCGGAGGCGGCAAGCCAGAAAAACGTTTTTGATAAGGTAACCCGCCTTATAAAAGACAAAACGCTTGTGAGCGCATATACCCCCGTCTACGGAGGTATTGTAGAAGGCGTGTTCAAAATGTGTATGGGCAACAAAATAGGATTCTCTTTTGCAGATGGAATAAACCGTGAGGATATTTTTGCCTATAAATACGGCTCCTTTATTGCAGAGCTTTCGCAGGAAGCGGATATACCCGAAGGCTTTGAGCTTTTGGGTGAAACCACCGATGAGTATTCGCTTTGTTACGGAGCAGAAATCATCGATTTGAATAAACTGAGCGCTTTTTATGAGGGAAAACTTGAAAGCATATATCCGAGTGAAGCAAAAACTCCCTTGAGCGCTACCGATATAAAGCCCTTCACTGCCGATAAACACATACGTGCAAATATGAAATGCGCAAAGCCTCACGTTTTGGTGCCTGTTTTTCCTGGCACAAACTGCGAATACGATTCGGCAAACGCATTTATAAAAGAAGGTGGGGAGGTGACGGTATTTCCCGTGCGCAATCTTTCCGCGTCTGATATATCTTCATCGGTAAAAGAGTTTGCAAAAATTCTGTCCGAATCGCAAATCATGCTTTTACCCGGCGGATTTTCCGCGGGCGACGAACCCGACGGAAGCGCGAAGTTCATCGTATCGTTTTTACGAAGCCCCATAGTCGCAGCAGAAATAATCAATCTTTTGGATAAAAGAGACGGGCTTATCTGCGGAATATGCAACGGTTTTCAGGCGCTTGTCAAGCTTGGACTTTTGCCTTACGGAGAAATGCGGGATATGGACGAAAACTGCCCGACGCTTACTTTCAATACTATAGGCAGGCATCAGTCAAGGCTTATACGAACCAAGGTAGTGTCGAATATGTCTCCGTGGCGTATGTACTCACAGCCGGGGGATGTTTATACAATTCCCATATCGCACGGCGAGGGAAGATTTATATGCAGCGAAGCTCTTGTGCGCGAAATGGAACAAAATGCTCAAATAACCACACAGTACGCTTCTGCAGACGGTTTGGTATCAATGGATATCGATATCAATCCGAATGGCTCGGTATATGCCATTGAAGGTATATCCTCGCCCGACGGACGCGTGATAGGTAAAATGGGACACAGCGAAAGAGTAAACGACGGCGTGTATATAAATGTCGACGGCAATAAGTTCGACCCGATGTTTAAGGGTGCGATAGATTATTTTAAATAAATACGGCGGTATAAGCTTATGGATGCGAAAAAAGAATATTTGCGTTGGATGCAAGAACTGAAAAGCGGCAGTCTTTATGAGGAGCTTGCTGCTATCGAAAAGGACGAAAACGAGATAAACGAGCGCTTTTACAGGCATCTTGAATTCGGTACGGCGGGTCTGCGGGGAATAATCGCAGCTGGTACAAACAGAATGAATGTGTATACCGTGGGAATGGCTACACAGGGGCTTGCCGAACATGTGCTTTCCTTAAATAAAAAAGCGCCTTCCGTGGCAATAGCTTACGACAGCCGTAACTTTTCCCGCAAGTTTGCCGAGGAAGCTTGCCGAGTATTGGCGGCAAATAATGTTAAGGCGTACATTTACCCCGTTCTCATGCCGACTCCCGCTCTTTCATTCGCTGTAAGATATTTGAAGTGCGACGCGGGCATAAATATAACGGCAAGTCACAATCCCGCCGAATATAACGGTTATAAGGCTTACGGCTCCGACGGTTGTCAGATAACGAGTGAACAGGCTGAAGATATTTCCTCACGTATAGCCTCTGCCGATATATTTTCCGGTGTAAAGAGGGTCTCGTTCGCGGAGGCCTTTAAGAGAGGGCTCGCGGAATATATAAGCGACGAAGTAACGGAAGCTTATCTTGAAAATGTGCTTAAACAGCGATTGCAGCCCGAAATAAAAGGAACCGACAGCTTTAATATCGTCTATACTCCGCTCAACGGAACCGGTCTTATGTGCGTTACAGAAGCTCTGAGCCGTGCGGGCTATACGAAGATCGATATAGTTGAATCTCAGAAAGAACCCGATGGAAATTTCCCAACCTGTCCCTTCCCGAATCCCGAAATAAAAGAAGCGCTTAATGAGGGCTTGAAGATTTGTGCCGAGAAAAAGGCGGATATCCTTATAGCGACGGATCCCGACTGTGACAGAATGGGTATTGCCGTGCCTGAAAACGGCGGGTTTAGGCTTCTCTCGGGCAACGAGACGGGTGCGCTTATATTTGATTATATTTGCCGTAAAAGAATTGAAAAAGGAAATATGCCTCGGGACCCTATATGCATAAAGACAATAGTGACGACGGATATGGTATTTGCCATAGCGCAGCATTACGGAGTGCAGCTCAAGGAGGTGCTTACAGGTTTTAAGTACATAGGCGAGCAGATCGGTCAGCTTGAGCAAAAGGGCGAGGAAGAGCGATATATATGGGGTTTTGAGGAGAGCTACGGCTATCTTTCGGGAGCGTATGTAAGGGATAAAGACGGTGTGGACGCATCTTTGCTGATATGCGAAACTGCACTTGATTATAAAAATAACGGGCTTTCTGTTGCGGACGCGCTCGGCGCTTTGTATACGAAGTTCGGCTATTATGAAAATGCTATTTCGAATTACGCTTTTACGGGACAGGACGGCTCCGAAAAAATGGGTGCGATAATGAATTATTTCAGAAACGAACCTATAATTCAGGTGTGCGGCAATAAAATAGCAGCCACGGAGGATTACGAGAAACAGCTTCGCAGTTTTGCATGCGGAAAAACGGAAAGACTCGAGCTTCCCAAATCGAATGTTATAAAATACACCTTTGAAAATAAAAGCAGCGTAGTCGTACGTCCCTCCGGAACTGAGCCTAAACTGAAAATTTATTATTCTGCGGTCGACGCCGATAAACGAAGCGCATGTAAGATGCTCGATACATTAAGAGACTATTTTTCCGCTGAAGTACAAAAGTTTGTACAATGAAATAAATGCAATGCGCCCCTCTTTTGAAAAAAGCAGCGGGGCGTATTTTATTTGTTGCAGATATAAGAAATGAAGGATGAGAAAATTATATTTTTGAACAATATATGATTTTCACAGGGGCAATTCATTGCAAAATCGTTAAAAGTGTTGTAAAATTTATTAAAAGAGCTTATTTTACCGAAAACCGAAAAGCTATCTAACAAATGCTCAGACGCACTGTCGGATGTACGTGTGTTAAGTTATTGTTTGATACTCAAAGGTTTTTCGGCAGTCGTTACTTAACTATCGGAAGCGAGCGATCACGACATTATGCAAACACATAACGGGCATGAAAATAACAAAAACGAAGACCAAACCAAAGAACGCTTCGACGCCGTTGGCGAGCTTGTCGATACAGCTTCTTTGGACATAACGGGCACTACCGTATTTGTATATGATATTAAAACGCAGACCTATAAATTAAAGCTGCTCAATGAGGAAGCCGCGAATGCGGTTTTTGAAAGATTTGAATTCAGGGAGCAGCTGCTCAGAAGCAATATTATTTCGAAAGCCGACATAGACAGAATAAGAAACTCAATGTCAATTGTTGAAAGCGGCGAAACTCTTTGTGTGACCGAGACCGTAAAGCTTTTAAAACAAAACTGACATAATACATGGTTGGGCGTAAGGATAATTAAGTTAGACGACGCGAATATATCCCCAAAGCTGGTTATTACTGTAAACAGTATAAACGCACGCTTTGACTTGGACAAAGCCTTGTATGAGCGTGTCGAAAAAGACTCTCTCACAGGACTGTATAACCGCGAAGCTTTTTTTGAGCAAGCGGCTGTAATGATATCGAAAAAAGAACCCGGTTATT
>CAYTMY010000115.1:0-1198 GCA_964439075.1 uncultured Lachnospiraceae bacterium
CCACCGAAGTGTCCGCCGAACATATTGATAATGTCATATTGCCTTCTCCTTAATTTTATTTGATGTAATTGCCTATAAATGCCTCAATACAGGCTTCGTATATCCCAAAGGGTTTGTCTTTTTCGTCCGAATAAAATTTCAGCTGAAAATGCCATATCTTTTTCTTTTTTATTCCGAAGGTGACCAAGCCGCGCACACCCGTGCCGAAGCTGAAAGAGGCAAAGTCAACTTGGTCAAAACCGAAACCCGAGGTTTTGCTCTCGCAAACGTCCGCAAAAGATTCCCTGTCTGTAGAGGCCGCTATTTTTATAAGGCTGTTCGGTATTCGCTTTACGATCGCCGCACCGCCGCGCCTGTTCGTCGTTTTAAAATGTGAAAGCGAAGAAAAAATATCTTCGGGCATACACCAGTAGGCGTTTATGGCGCGTCCGTCGTCGTTTGTGCCTTCAAAAACACATACACAACCGTTCTCACAGCCGAAATACAGCTTATCGCCTATCGTTTTGAGAAGGCATGCGGCTTTAAAACCGCCCGCATCATAAACGCCTATGTCCTCCCACAAATACCACTCATACTCGTTTGAGCCTTCGTTTGTAAATCTTTGAAAGGAATCCGCAAGATACATCCTGCCCTCTGTAAGTATACAAAGGTAATTCCTCCATATCTTAATGCTCGCGTTTACCAAAGCCCCGTCGTTTACCAAAGCCGCGTCTATGTTGCCCGAACGGTGATGCAAACGCGCTTTTTGCGATGAAATACTTACGCCTTCAAGCCCGTCGGGAGAGATAAATACTATATCGTCTCCAAACAGGGCGCCTCCCGCAATGCACCCCGTGTTTATACCCGCATCGCTGCACGGATACACCTTGCCTGCGTCGTAGTTCAGCGAAGGAGTGTGAAAATACACCTTGCTGCTCTCCGAAGAAGGATATGCGTTTTTTACCACCGTCAGCATTTGGCTCGAAGGTATGAGCGCTTTCACTTCACACATATCCGCTCCGTCGTCGTACCAGCTTTCGTCGGAAAAATATGTGGGGTCGTCAAGCTCCGAATGAAACACCACTCCTTTAAATCCGTTGTTTCCCGAAAGGAAAACTCTGTTGTCAAACACGCAGGCTATGCTGCAGCCTTTTATACGCTCTTCGTACCCGTTCACCGTTTTCGAAAACTGTATCACCACGTTGTCCGTACCTTCGGT
>CAYTMY010000115.1:1262-5071 GCA_964439075.1 uncultured Lachnospiraceae bacterium
GGGGAAGCGGGAGCTTGTTCAAATGTGACGGAGCCGCTGCCGCTGTCATAAGAAAAACCGCCCGTCATTTCCGTACCGTTTATCCATACTCTCGGCAGTTCATCGTCAAAGGAGGCTGCGTCAAGCTTATATGTGCGGGAAACTCCGTCCGCACAAAAGGAATTTTTTCTAAGCGGCGTAAGATAATTTACGTCCTGATAAAACTGCGCCTTTCCTCCGTCGGGAGAAGACGAAATTTTTGTAGTGGGTACGTACGCTGCGTTTTTCACATCGCTCAATGCCGTACCGTTATACACCAAATAATTCAGCCCGTCGAGTATATACAGCTTGCCGCCGAATACGAAGGATTCCGAACGGCTCGCGTTCATGGTAACGGGAAAGTCGGTAAAGGCAGTTTCCGAGGGGAATCCGCTTGCCAGTGAAAGAACGCTGCCGTGATGAATGAGCGTTATGCCGTATATCTTTCCCGAAGCCTTCGCCGCTTTCTTGAAGCCGGGTCGGCTCTGAACTGCGGGCGCTCCGGAAGTGCGGTAATCCTTATACACATTTTTCGCATCGGGAGAACGAAAGCTCGCCACCTGCGAGGGCAAACGCGAAAGGTCAACTCCCGCAAGAGAGCTGTAGCGCCTTATTACGGGCGCTTGGCTTTTGGGTATATTCATCGGTTTTTTCATATTTTCACTCCCGCGGTTATCTGCACGGGATACACATAGCCCTTTATGTTTTTCAAGCTATCCTTGCCGTTTATGTATTCGTTATAATACATCGACGCTTTTCGTTCGTCGTCGTCCTTCAAAACACGCCACGCCATTAGCAGAGGCAAAAGGTTCGCCGCGCAAGAGGCATACGGTATCACGTAATCATTCGAAGTCTGTGCGGTTATCCTCTCGGGGTCTTTCTTATACATCACCTTATAGGTGCCGCACGCCTTTTTCGGTATCAGAAGAAACCTGTCCGCAAGAAGAGCGTATTCGGGAGTTTCGATAAGACCGTCGGAGCCTATCCTTATCACAGGGTCCCGCTCGCATACGCCGAGAAACGTAAAGCGCATATCCTCCATTGTAAGATTGAGAAGATCATACGTTTCGTATCCGCTGCTGTCCTCACTCTCGCGCGTAAAAGTGTATATCTCCGTCAGCGGAAAATCCTTTGCCATATCCACAAGTGCATAGTTCGCCGCTTCGGTAATAGCTTCGTCGTATCCCGCATACTCGCTTTGCGAAAGAAAGCACAGCTTCCTTACGCTGTCTTTAAGGTCTTGCCAAGTCAGTTGCATTTTTTCTCCTTATTATTATTTGAGCTTCTTCCTCCCTGTGCAAAAGACGGGGAGGAAGACCTTTAAGTAAAAAAATTAACTACGGCAGAAGCACCGCAGCCAGTTTAACGTCGGCGGAAGCGCTCACCTTCACCTTATTTTTGTTCGTGCCGCTCATTATCTTGTACGGTCCGCTTTCAATATTTACAAGAGCCTTCTGGGAAGCCGTAAGCGTAATGCTCAAGTCTCCCGTCGCCTGAATACCGTCTCCCGCCTTTACGGTCACGGTCTTGGCGTTCGAGCTGTCGGAATTTTCCATGATAATAAGTATTCTGCCGTCGTCTCCCGAAAAATCGATGTAGGCTCCGTTCGTGGCGTCCACCGCCGAGCTTACGGGCAGGCTGAGTGCCTCGCCCCTTTTCATTTTGTTCAGCGTTATTTCCGTTGCTGCCATTTATTCTCCTCCTTTATTCCTTATTGACCTTTGTGCGCCTTGATGACGTACATTTCTTTCGGACGCACTACCTTCGCGCCGTACACGTCGAGCCCCTTTAGAGCGTCGGCAAACAAATCGGCGGGTCTGTACGCCTCCACTTCGCTGAGCGCTCCCGCAAAGGCAATGGCCCTCTTGGTGCGCACCATGATATAGTCGTCGGTATTGTCGTTATACAGATTATCGGAAAGTTTCACGGGCGCGCCGTTGTACATGCCGATTATCCCTTTTCTTATCATCTCCACATTGTCCGTGAAGAGCTGCGTGAGCTTGTCCTTAAACAGGCTGTAATACCACGGAGGCAGCACTATGCTCACCCCGTCCGATATTTTTACGCCGTTTCCCCACAGCCATACAAAGGCGTTGTCTATAGCGCTCTTTGCGTCGTCTGCGCTGCTTACGGCCGTGCTGTCGGAAAGTTTGCCCGCCTTCTTTGCCTTTTCGGCAATGTATTTGTCTCTTGCCTCGGCAAGCGCACGGGAGCTTTCTTCCGTGAGCGCTTCCATTAGTCCGGGCGTCGTCTGCGCTCTGTCGATGTCGTCTACGGCAAAATTAAATCCTTTCGCCTTTTCCACTTCGATATAAACGCTCGAATCCGCCACTTTTTCGGGCGAACCTATGGATGCGCCCGTATAGTCGAACAGAGCGGGTCTGCCTACGCCCAATATTTTTACCCTTGAAGCGTGTTTTATCTCGCCCTCAAACTGTCTGTTGCAATCCTCGAGCAGCACGCATGATTTTTCCAGTTCGTGCTGGATATGCTTGCTCCATACTGCGGGAGCAAAATTTTCATAACTCATTTATTTCTCCTTTTTTCGTTTTACGCACACTTATTTCCACTTCAGCATGGAACGGCGCACCTTATCCATAAGGCGCGGGTCCTTATCAAAATCCTTTGTGCTTAACCGTTTAGCCTCTTCGGCGGTGTAGAAGTCCTTGTCGGGAGCATCCCCGCTGCCCTTTATACTGCCTATTGCGGCGGGCGGGATCTTCGTCGTCATGGTCTCGTACGCTTTTTGCGCCGCATAAGCGCTCACTGCGCTCACCTTTCCCGTCGACACCAGTTCCATAAAAATATCTCCTATGGAAAACAAGTCGCTTACTTCTTCGTTCGGATAAGCCTTTTGTATTGAGGCAAGGTCGTCGGAGAGCATTTTGCCCTGTATGCTTTCGAGAGCTTTTTTCGTCATAGGGTGATGAATATACTCCTCCGTCTTTTTTGCGCTTTCCTCCGAAGCTTTTTTTTGTTCGGACAAATGTTTTTGCGCGGCAACATATTCTCCAGCGGAGCTCAGAAGAGCATCGTTATCCTCTCCGCATATTTCAAGCTCGTTCAAAAGCTCCTTTATTTTGCCGAAGGCATGTGTGTCGGCGGTGTATTTTGCCTCTATCTCGCCTGTTTTTTCCTTGAGCCGTCTGGCAAAAGCCTTTGTCTGAAAAGAGCTTTCTTCCGCGCCTTCACGTCCGTCTTTTTCGGTTTCCCGAAGTGAGTCCTGTGCGTTTTGTGTTTCTTGTGCGCTGTATTGCGCTTCCTCTTTGCCGTCGGCGAATTCGGCGCCCTCCGAAGGGGCATTGTCAGCCGTTGTTTCCGATATCTGCATCTCATATCTCCTTTGCGCTTTTATGGGCGAAGCTCGGGTTCGCATACCGTTTTGCAGCCCGTTATTTTCTTACTCGCATGCAAGGTAGCGGCTTATTTGGTCAAGCTGCGCCGTCGATAAATACCTGCTTTTTGCCGCGCTCAATATCGACTCCGCCGTGCTCCTTGATGCGGGTGCGGTTCCGTTGTTTGTAGCCTCGCGCGCCTGTATTATCGCTGCCGCATAACCCATTGACTGCGTCGTGCTGCGCGCAACAGACTGTTGTACGCTCAGTCCGGAGGAGGACAGACCGCTTTGCGGCGTATGCGTGTATGTCTTTGAAGAAGACGAGCTTTTCGATGATGAGCGGGAAGAAGAACCGCCCGAAGACGAAGAACGCGAGGCGCTTGCCAGCTTATACGCCCACTCACGTTCGTAGCGCTCGTCTTCAAGAGCGTCGCGGCTTTTTTCGTAATCGAAA
>CAYTMY010000116.1:0-5013 GCA_964439075.1 uncultured Lachnospiraceae bacterium
ATTTCGGGAACATAACCGCTGCGAATACAGCAATTTACGAAGACAGCAGCGCCAATCAAAAGTGCGGCAAGAGAGAACATTCTGTATTTGGGTTTGGCGAAAAGGAAAACGAGTATCCCCGCCAAAAGCGGGGATACATATACAAAGATGTCGTTGACTGTAGCCAAAATGACTGTTATAACGAGTGCTAATAGATACAGACAGGGTCGTTTCATAATAGTGTATTGTAATAGTAAGTTTTATTGTTTATTGGATTTGGCGGCTCTTATTATTGCCTTTGCGATCTCCATAACAGGTATTATGGAAACTGCGAGAAGCATTGCCACACCGTACTCAAACAGCGATATTTCCGTAAAGCCGAATAGCTTCGTGAACGCGGGCACGTAGATAACTATCGTAGTGAGTATCAGCGAAAGAATACCCGCTCCGACAAGATACCAGTTTTGATGTTTCAGCTTGAATATGCTCTGCTTCTGCGAACGCGAGTTAAATGCGTGGAATATCTGCGTCATGGAAAGCGTAAGGAAAGCCATTGTCATTCCGTCGGCGCTGTTTTCTATCACAAAGCGTCCGCATTCTATATAGTGCCCGATAAAATACGATGCAAGCACTATGAGAGTCATATATAAGCCCTGAAGTATCGTGTGTAGTCCGGCTCCGTCGGAAAATACGCTTTCGTCTGCGGGACGCGGCTTGCGCAGCATTATATCGTCTTCGGCATTCTCCATTCCGAGCGCCAAGCCCGGAGTACAGTCAGTAACCATATTCACCCACAACAGATGCGCGGGATTGAGTATGGTAAAGCCCAGTACGGAAGAGATAAATACGCTGGCCACCTCGGCAAAGTTTGTCGAAAGCTGAAATTGTATGACCTTTCGTATATTATCGTATATTCTTCTGCCCTCTTCAACGGCGCTGATTATCGTAGCAAAGTTGTCGTCGGCAAGAACCATGTCCGAAACATTTTTGGTAACGTCCGTTCCCGTGATACCCATGCCGAGTCCTATATCGGCGGACTTAATGGAAGGAGCGTCGTTAACTCCGTCGCCCGTCATTGCGGTGACCATACCCTGAGCCTTCCACGCATTTACTATACGCGTCTTATGCTCGGGCTGAACCCTTGCATACACGGAATATTTTTTTACGGCTTCCGCAAAATCTTCGTCGGATATCTTTTCGAGCTCCGCACCCGTTATTGCCTCTGAATCGTCTTTTATCATTCCGAGCTTCTTTGCTATGGCAACGGCGGTATCCTTGTGGTCGCCCGTTATCATTATCGGGCGTATGCCTGCCGCACGGCATTCTTTTATGGCGTCATACACCTCGGAACGGCACGGATCCATCATTCCCGTAAGACCGATAAACACCATGTCGCATTCAAGCGTTTCGGGTTCGAAATCGGAGGGAACGTCATCGTATACTTTATAAGCCGCGGCAAGCACGCGGAGCGCACTGTCCGCAAAAACCTTGTTGCGTTCCAATATTTCCTTGCGTTTTTCCTGCGTTAAAGGCAAAGCCTTTCCCTTCTCAAAATAGGACACGCAGCGTTTGAGAACCTCTTCGGGAGCTCCCTTTGTGTATTGAACTATTTTATCGTCGTCGGTCTTATGAACCGTAGACATCATTTTGCGTACGGAATCAAACGGAGCTTCGCCTATTCTTTCGTTGACTTCTTTGAGGTTGGGCTTGGGCATTCCGAGAGAATCGGCATAATTAACGAGCGCCGCTTCCGTAGGTTCTCCGACTGCCTCTTCGCCTTGCTTTATCTCCGCATCACTGCACAGAGCCATTGCCTTGGCAAGAAGTCTTTCATTGCCCGAATAATATTCGACGACGGTCATTTTGTTCTGAGTGAGGGTTCCGGTTTTGTCGGAACATATTATCTGCGTACAGCCCAAAGTTTCAACTGCAGTGAGCTTTCTGATGAGAGCGTTGCGCTTTGACATGGTCGTAACGCCTACCGACAAGACAATAGTGACTACCGCAGGCAGCCCTTCTGGTATGGCGGCTACGGCAAGACTTACTGCAGTCATGAAGGTTGACAAAAGTACGCCCACCGAGAAGTCTCCGTTTCGGATAAGCGTGAACCCGAAGATAAACACACATATACCCAAAACAAGCTTTGTAAGTATCTTGCTTATTTCGGCAAGCTTTATCTGAAGAGGAGTCTGTCCGTCTGTGGTCTGTTCAAGTGCCGTCGCTATTTTGCCCATTTCGGTCTCCATAGCGGTAGCGGTAACAACGGCTCTTCCTCTGCCGTATACTACGGTGCTGCCCGTATACGCCATGTTCTTTCTGTCGCCCAGAGTAATCATTTCGCCGTCTTTAACGCCGAGCACGTTCATCATCTTGGTTACGGGAACGCTCTCGCCTGTGAGAGCCGCCTCTTCGATTTTTAAGCTTGCGGATTCTATAATGCGGCAGTCGGCAGGCACGGCGTCGCCGGCTTCAAGGGAAATTATATCGCCCTTTACCAGGTCTTCGCTTTTAATGATGACGATGCTCCCGTCGCGCATAACGCGGGATTCCGCCGCAGTCATTTCTTTAAGAGCATCAATGGCGGCCTCCGCCTTGCTCTCCTGAACAACGCCCAACACGGCGTTCACTATAACCACAAACAGTATTATGAATACATCCGCAAACGATTCACCCGCATAAGCGGCGGTAGCGCCGCTTATTACGGCAGCCGCCAAGAGCATTATTATCATCGGATCGACTAGCTGGCTTAAAAATCTTTTGATAAGCGGAGTCTTTTTTGATTCGGACAGCTTGTTTTTGCCGTCCTTTGTGAGCCTTTGCGCAGCTTCTTCGCCGCTCAGCCCGTTTTCGGTCGTATTAAGAGCTTTAAGAACGTCTTTTACTTCTTTGAGATAGTAATTCAATTTCCCCTCCGACGGATTTATTTTCCCTGTCTGCTCTTTCTTCATACAGACTTTTCGTCTTAATAAAAAAACCTATATAGGCAACAGGGCCTACATAAGTCTCATTTTTTAATCCAAGCCAGACCGTAAATACGGTCGCGCTGTTGACTTGAAACGCATTTTCATGCGCAAACTACTCCCCTATGAGCCAAATAATTATAATATAAATGGGAAATCATGTCAATAAACATTATTATTATCGTTTAATTAGAGTGTATATTCGTTAAAGTTGTAATAACGCAAAAGTTATTGTAAAATATATTTATGACAATGAAACGGATAATGATATGAAAAAAGAACTTCTCGCCTCTCTTAAAGAACAAAAAGTTGATGATAAACTCATAAATTACGCGCTCGACTTTTCCGAAAGGCACAGCCTTGATGACGACGACAAGGCGAGAGTGCCCCGCCCCGCTTTTATTTATTACGGCGCCGAAGTGTGGAATATGGCGATAGCCGCCATATTGGAAGGAGAAAATATACTTTTGAGCGGTCCCAAAGCAACAGGCAAAAACGTGCTTGCCGACAACCTTGCTCTTTTGTTCGGACGCCCCACATATACGATGTCCTTCAATACCAATACAGACAGCTCCTCGCTTATCGGCACCGATACCTTTGAAGACAACGAAGTGAAACTCCGAAAGGGTCCTGTATATCAATGCGCGCTGAAAGGGGGCTTCGGCATATTCGATGAGATAAATATGGCGAAAAATGATGCGGTATCCGTACTGCACTCAACTCTCGACTACCGCAGGATAATAGATATACCGGGATATGAAAAAATAGTATTAAGCGACGCCACCCGCTTTATAGGCACAATGAACTACGGGTACGCGGGCACCAAAGAACTGAACGAAGCCCTTGTATCGCGCTTCCTTGTAATAGATATGCCGGCTGTGGATGAAAATACGCTGATGAAGATACTGCTGTATGCCTTTCCAATGGCAAATAAAGGAAAGTTTGAACAATTTGCACAGCTGTTTCTCGACCTTCAGTTAAAGGCGCTGAACGGAGAAATATCCACAAAACCGATAGATCTCAGAGGAATGCTCGCTTCCATTCGCACGGTAAGGGCGGGGCTTAAACCTTGCGTGGCTGTAAAAATGGGGATATCCAACAAAAGCTTTGACGTTTTTGAGCGCGAAATAATAAGCGACGTGATTATGACAAGGATACCGGACAGCTGGGAGGCTGCCGATATTTTCGGTAAATAACATGGAAATGTTCGCTGAGGAGGTATTCCGCGACGATTACACGCTCGAAGCGGAAAACAGGATAAAAAATCTGACATGGACGGTATGCGGAGACTATACGCTGAATGTGAAAGCTGACATAGAGGCGTACAAAGTTTCGAAAAGCATTGCGCTGTACGACGCCGTGAAAAACGGAGCATTCGCGTTTTTCTTTGACAGCGGTGAATTTTCCATGTACCTTATAAAAAAACTTTACCTTCAAGCGCAACCTCAAGCGCTTGCGGAAGTGGCTTCCCTGTGCACCGAATCGGCATCATATAAAAAAGTGGTACGGCAAAGGGCGGGAGTGGATAAAATGCGAACGGACGCTCTCAACGACATAAGCGAACTTTATTTCGATAAACTGAGCCGCAGCCTTATGGGAAGAGCGAAACTGACACTTATCCGCTATTACCTTACAGGCGTATATTCCGCCGAAAAAACGATTAAAAATATCGTGGAACCTATAATAGCACTTGAAGATACCGACGATACTTTCGAAGTGATAAAAACGATCGACATGCTCTACAACACATACGTTGACAAGGACTTTGAACGTCTGCACGGCAGTTTGGAAAAAGTATTGAACGTAAGTATAGAGGAGCTGAAAAACAGCGAATGGCTTGATTATCTAAACGACGAAGCATACGACACGTTTGAAGAAGCGAGTGCGAAAATAACGCAGGCGGCAATGTCACTTGCGGATGCATCCGAAAACAAGAAACGCACGCAAGCCGATAAAAGCGTGGTTTATTTAGACGAGGCCGCCATTGCCAAAATGGATAAATACATTGAAACGACCTTCGGCAAGAGCTGTCTGAGTGAAGCCGAAAACAAGAAGCTGAATCACGCCGCATGCA
>CAYTMY010000117.1:0-5001 GCA_964439075.1 uncultured Lachnospiraceae bacterium
TCGGCTTCTGCGGCGGCTTCACGACGTTCTCGACCTTCTCCTACGAGACCTTCCGGATGCTGGAAGGCGGACAGTGGCTTTCCGCCGCGGCTTATGTCTATGATGATATTCTTACTTTTTGCATCTATGGAATTTTCCAATAACTCCTTTAAAACAGAAGCTCCGCCCACGATTACTTCGCCGGCGGCTATTTTATTTATCAGCTTATCATCAAGGACTTTTATAATACCCATATTACTTTTTTCGTATTTCCTTTTGCAATTTCTCTACATAATTCATGACTTCTACAGGCGTCATATCATATATAGGCATAGATTCTATTTCCTGCGTAATGTGCTTTTCCGTATAATTGAATAAATTTGATGCATTTGATGGAATATTCGTCGAAAGTGATTTTTTCTGTTTTGCCGAAGATTTACTTAAAACCTTGTTATTTGTAAGATTACTCTCGCTCTCCAATTTTTCAAGCAATTCTTCACTTCTCATAATTACTTTTTCAGGTAAACCTGCTAATTTTGCTACTTCTATACCATAACTTTTATCTGCGGAACCATGTTTTATTTTATGAAGAAACACAACACCATTTATAGTATTTGTAACTTCTACGTGTAAATTAACAACATCAAGACTTTCGCATAATGAAGTAAGTTCATGATAATGTGTTGCAAATAATGTTTTACATCCCATGCTTTTTTCATCTGCCAAATATTCCACAACCGCCCAAGCTATGCTCAAACCATCTAGCGTACTGGTACCTCTTCCCACTTCGTCTAAAATCACAAGACTGTTTTTTGTTGCATATCTGAGAATATTCGAGACTTCAGTCATTTCAACCATAAATGTACTCTGCCCGCTGAAAAGATCGTCGCTTGCACCAACTCTTGTGAAAATACGGTCAACTATGCACATATTTGCAGATTTGCATGGAATAAAGCACCCTATCTGAAACATCAAGCTTAATATGGCAGCTTGCCTTATATAAGTCGATTTGCCGGACATATTCGGTCCTGTTATTATAATCATTCTCGACGACTTATTGTCCATAAATATGTCATTAGGTATAAAACTACCCTCATCCCCTATAATTTCAACTACAGGATGACGCCCGTCTTTTATGTCAATTATACCTTCCCTGTTTATTCCAGGACGAACATATTTATTTTTATAACTAACTATAGCAAGAGAGAACAAAGCATCCAGTATGCCTAATTGTATTGCATTTTTTTGCAATACACTAATTTTATCGGCTATAGTTTGAACGATTCCTCCGAATATTTCACTTTCGGCTTTTTCAAGCTCATCCTGCGCAGAAAGCAGTTTAATCTCGATATTCTTTAACTCTTCCGTATAAAATCGTTCCGCATTCACAAGAGTTTGTTTTCTTATGAAATAATCGGGAACATTGTTAAGATTCCCTTTTGATACTTCAAAGTAATAGCCGAAAACCTTGTTGTACTTTACTTTCAGATTCTTTATTGAGGTTTTTTCTCTTTCTTCTTGCTCAAGTTTCGTCAGTATTGCTTTTGCGTTAAATTTCAACTCGCGCAACGTATCTACACGAGAATCATATCCGCTCTTTATTATATTACCGTCCTTCATGTTAACAGTGCAATCCTCATTGACCGCTTTTTCAAGAAGAGTATATATGTCTTCCATAGGTGAAATGTTTTCGTCTAGCTCTATAAGCATTTCGCTATGTGTTTTATTAAGAAGATTCTTTATTAAGGGAAGGAAAAACAGTGTTTCTTTTAAAGCAAGCAGGTCTCTTCCGTTAACAGTATTGTAACTTATTTTTGAGCACATGCGCTGTATATCATACGTCTGCTTTAAATAACCGCTGATGTCCTCTATCAGCATGATATCCGACACAAGTTCGCTCAACGCATCTTGGCGTTTAACGATTTCTTTTTCGGTTTTTAATGGCTCATTTATCCATTGACGAAGCGTGCGGGAACCTATACCGGTAACAGTTTTATCCAGCGCCCAAAACAAACTGCCTTTTTTATGATTGCCTCTTATCGTTTCTGTAAGCTCCAAATTTCTTTTCGTGGAAAAATCCAGATGCATTTTATCATCAGACTCATAAAAATAAACCTTATTAATATGTTTTAATGAATGTTTTTGCGTTTCGCGCAAATACATAAATAAGCATCCACAGGCTTTTATGACTTCTTCGCTCTCACCTAAACCCGAAGCGCTCAACGAATAAATATCTAATTGTTTTTTAATTTCCTCTGAACAATCTTCCAAATAAAAATAAGAAGCTTTCATCGGCGTTAGGCTCGCATTGGATATCCGTTCGCATTTGTTCTTTATTTCTGCATTTTGATATAAAACCGTGTTGACGAGTATCTCCGAAGGCATTTTGCTTACAAATAAATTCATGAAACTTTCATCAGCATCCTCACCATCACATAAATATGCAGACACTTCGCCGGTAGAAACATCACAGTATACTGCGCCGTACCTTAACTTGTTGTAATAGACGCTTAAAATATAATTATTGGTATCGGTTTTAAGTATTTTTGAATCAGTCACCGTACCTGAGGTAATGATTCTGGTTATTTCTCTGTCAACAAGCCCCTTGCTTTGTGCAGGGTCGCTCGTTTGCTCACATATAGCAACTTTATAACCCTTTTCCACTAACTTAGCTATGTATGTATCTACCGCATGGTATGGAACGCCGCACATAGGAGCGCGTTCCTCCATTCCGCAATCTCTGCCGGTCAGAGTCAAATCAAGTATTTTAGATGCTTTTATAGCGTCGTCAAAAAACAACTCATAAAAATCGCCCAAACGATAAAGCAAAAAAGCGTCGGGAACTTCCTCATGTGTTTTTAAATATTGACGCATCATAGGGCTAAGCGAGTTCATTTCTTTAATCATCTCCATATCAAAGCTGCGTACCACTCAAATAAAAAGTCTGAGCTTTTGTTATCTTTACACTTACTATATCACCCGGTTTGGCATTGCCTTCGAAATTAACAAGCTTATTGTTCATTGTACGTCCGGTGAGAATACTGTTATCTGATTTTGAATATCCCTCAACTAGAATTTCCTGCACGGTATCCTGATATACAGCTGCATTTTCACTCATTCCGTTATACAAAGTTTCAAGCAGCCTATTGAATCTTTCCTTAGTAACATCTTCGGGTATTTGCCCATCCATCACTGCGGCCTTCGTGCCTATGCGAGGCGAATAAATAAACGTGAATGCCGAATCGAATTCACATTGTTCTACAATGTCGAGCGTTTGCCGAAAATCATCCTCAGTTTCTTGAGGGAAACCTACGATTATATCCGTAGTGATTGTGATGTCGGGTATTTCCTTGCGCATTTTTTTTACCAAGGTTATATATTGTTCTCGATCATAATGTCTGTTCATCAGCTTTAATATTTTATCACTACCCGATTGAACAGGCAAATGTATACTATGGCATATATTCTTATTTGATTTTATTGCTTCGATAACGTCATCCGTAAGATCTTTCGGATGCGAAGTCATAAATCTTATTCTTTTCAGACCTGCAATACCGCTTATTTTTTGAAGCAATTCCGCAAATGTACACTCACCATTTGACTTTTTACCGTAAGAATTGACATTCTGCCCCAACAGCATGACTTCTTTGCAGCCGTCTGCAACCAACTTTTTGATTTCTTGTATTATATTTTCCGACCTACGACTTTTTTCTCTGCCCCTTGTATAAGGCACTATACAATATGAACAAAAGTTATCGCAGCCGAAGGTAATGCTTACATAGGCTTTAAAGTCATATTCTCTTGCTGTGGGCATGCCCTCAACAATATTGTCTGTATCGCTTAATATTTCTTCAACTCTTTGGTTGTGTTCGAGTCTGTCTCTTAAAAGTTTAGAAAATCTATCTATATTATGCGTACCGAATATTATATCAACGCACTTATATTTATCTCTTATTTTATCAACGAATACCTTCTGCTGCATCATGCAACCGCATACCGCTATAACAAGAGAGTTTCTTTGGTCTTTAAGGTGCTTCAAATCACCCAGATGACCGAAAAAACGGTCATCTGCGTTTTCTCGTACACTACAAGTGTTCAAAACGACCAAATCGCATTTGGAAAGGTCGTCCTCCCTTTCATAACCTTCTTTTTCAAGTATTCCTCTTAATTTTTCGGAATCATTTTCATTCATCTGACATCCGAATGTGGTCACATTATATTTTTTAGTCAAAACAATTTCCCTACAACTGATATTGATTTATTATAGCATATTTTCTTGAAGTTTACACATAAGTATTGTTGACAACCGAATTGAAATATAGTATTATATTTTAGCGTGCTACGAGGTGTAGCGCAGTTTGGTAGCGCACATGGTTTGGGACCATGGGGTCGGGGGTTCGAATCCCTCCACCTCGACCATTACCAGAGCATTCTTAAATATGGACCTTTAGCTCAGTTGGTTAGAGCAACCGGCTCATAACCGGTTTGTCCGGGGTTCAAGTCCCTGAAGGTCCACCAAATAAAAAATAAATTGCCTATATGGCAATTTTTTTTATGCATGTATACCTATTTGTATTGTAAGAATGTGTATGCAAATACACATTCTTACAATAAACAGCCTTAAAATTTTGTTCGAGCACGCCCAACCAGCGCAAAAATATAACCGAATAATATTGCCGCACCAATACCGGCTGCAGTGGCGCTTAAACCACCTGTAAATATACCTATAAACCCATCCTGTTCCACGGCGGCTATTGTTCCTTTAACTAAGCTGTAACCGAACCCCGTAAGAGGAACAGTTGCTCCGCATTGACCGAACTGCACGATAGGTTCATACACTCCTATAGCAGACAATATTACGCCTGATGTAATATATATCACAAGTATCTCTCCCGACACCAGTTTTGTAGCATCCATTATGATTTGAGCTATAAGGCACAAAACGCCGCCTGTTAAAAAAACACACAAAAGTTCTTTTATCATTTATCTCTCCGCACTTATTTCCACCGCATGCGCGATAGA
>CAYTMY010000118.1:0-4978 GCA_964439075.1 uncultured Lachnospiraceae bacterium
CGAACACCCGTATATGGCGCCCAAAGACATGAGCGGCGCCTATGCGCCGCGAATGACATTGGGCGCCGCATTTCTCTACAGGCGTTTGTGAATGAACCGCCCTTGCCCTTTATTTTATATAGCCCCAAAGCCATGATGCCAAGCGCAGCGCGGCGAATGGTTTTGGAGTTATAAAAGGAAAAAGAAAATCCATACAAAGTATTTACAAAAGAGTTTTAAAAAACGCAAAGAACCGCACATAAGCGGTTCTTTGCGTTTTTAAGGGAGGTTGTTGAGTGGATGAAAACAAGCATTGAGGAGGTTTTCATCTTTCGGCAGATAAAAAGTTCAATACATACGCTCAGGCGTTTGTGTTATGCTCGTTTTTGTCCTCAAGCAACTCGAAAAGTTTTACAAAGGCGTCCGTCATCTGTACGCTCAGAACCGTTTCGTCAAAATGATCGTGCACCAGTCTTACAGCTTGTTGTTTTGTCATAACATACCCTTTCCCGCGAAAAGTTACGGCAGGCTGTGTAAACAAAAAAGCACCTTGCCGCAGGTGCCCCATACCCGCTTTTGCCATACTCCGTAGCAACGCGTCCGATACGATCGGATATTCCGACTCGGAGCTCAAACGCTCGGTGCGCCTTCCCGGATATACTCCGGTGGCATGTGCACTCCGCTAACTCCTTACGGCTGCGGGACAGTGAAGGCATTTCACCTTCTTCCCCGATTAACTTCTCATTGAGAAGCCGTATCGTCTATATAATGTATTAAACTCAAACACATCATACAACATGTAGATAGATATGTCAATACAAAATATTAATTATGAGGATAAAACTTGTTAAAGCGCATTTTGACTGTTATCATTACAAATAATATGAAAAAAATATCGGCGGTAAACGATGAGTGAAATAAGCGGCTTGCTAAAAGACGCAAACGAACTTCTTGCGGCTTCGGGGGCTGCCTCTCCCCTGACGGATTGTTATGTGCTGCTCGCCAAGGCATGTGAAAAAGATATCGTATTTATAAAGGCGCATCCCGAATATGAACCGAGCGAATCCGAGGAAGCGGTTTTTGCGGAGACGATACGCCTGCGAAGCGAGGGAATGCCCGTAGCTTATATAACCAACGAAAAGGAATTCTATTCGCTCTCCTTTTATGTGGATACGAGCGTGCTTATACCTCGGCCCGACACCGAGTGCGTAGTTGAGAAAGCTCTTAAAATAGGACAAAGCATGACAGACGAACTCGGGCGGGATATACGCGTGCTCGACTTATGCTGCGGAAGCGGCTGTATAGGCATAGCCTTTGCCGCAAACTGCAAAAATTGCAGCGTGACACTTTCCGACATAAACGAAAACAGCGTAGAGACGGCAAACATAAATATTGCGGCGCATTCGCTAACAGGACGTGTGCGGGCACTCAAAAGCGACTTGTTTGACGAGCTAGAAGGTACTTTCGATATAATAATATCAAACCCTCCGTATGTTACGGGCGAGGAGATGATATCGCTTGAGCGGGAAGTAAAGTGCGAACCGGAGCTTGCCCTTTACGGCGGAACCGACGGGCTGAGCTTTTACCGCGGCATACTCGACGAGTGCGGCAAACACCTTGAAGCGGGAGGAGCGATAGTATTTGAAATAGGCGCTTACCAAAGCGCGGATGTAGAGGCATTGATGAAAAATGCGGGCTTTACGGATATTGAGACAGAACGCGACCTTGCGGGGCTCGACAGATGCATTAGCGGGAGGATGATACGTTGAGAGTAATAAGCGGAGAGTTTCGGGGTATGAAATTGGCTTCGCCCAAAGGGGAAGCCATACGCCCGACTACGGACAGAATAAAGGAGGACGTTTTTAATATATTGCGCCCTTATATTTACAGCGACAGCATATTTCTCGACCTTTTCGGCGGAACGGGAAGTATTGCCATAGAGGCGGTAAGCAGAGGATGTGAAAAAGCGCATATCATCGATACCTCTGTGGAGGCAGTAAAGCTTATAAAGGAAAACGTGCAAAAAACGAAACAGCCCGAGCGCTTTCGCGTGCTCAGACGAGCCGCATTCGATTTTTTGATTGAAACGCCGACGGTATATGATATAATATATATGGATCCGCCGTACGCTTTCGATAAACTCGAAAAACTGACAGATGTTGTAACTACGCGCGGTAAGCTTGCCGACGGAGGCGTTCTCGTCGTCGAAACGGGGCTTTTTTCGGGCATAGACCCGGGAGAACATTACGAGCTTTTCAAAGAAAAAAAATATTCCAAGACGCTTATGCGCTACTACAGGTATTCGGAGGCTCTGCAATGAACGAAGCCATTTATGCGGGAAGCTTTGACCCCGTCACTTACGGACATATCGACATAATCCAGCGCGGCATAAAAATGTTCGGCAAGGTTCATGTCGTCGTTATGGTGAACAGAACGAAGAACAGCCTGTTTTCCTTCGAAAGCAGAATAGAAATGATACGCGAATCGCTCGGTAAATTGGCGGATAAGGTCGAAATAGAGCATTATGAAGGCTTGCTTGTCGACTATTGTGCAAAAAAGAACATTTACACTGTCATAAGAGGCTTGCGCGCGCTCACCGACTTCGACTACGAATTCCAAATGGCGCTCACAAACAGAATGCTCAACGACAAAATAGAGAGCGTGCTTTTGGTATCGCGCAGCAGGTATTCCTACCTGTCGAGCTCGGTGGTAAAGGAAATAGCCTTCTACGGGGGAGATATAAGCCGAATGGTTCCCGATAATGTCGCAAAGAGATTAAGAAAATTATATACAAAGCAGTAATCGTTTTTTCAGGAGGTATACAGCAATGAAGGTTTACGAAGTATTGGATAAGCTGCAGTTTGAAATAGAGGAGGCATCGAACGTGCCTCTTACAAACAAGGTAATGATAGATAAGGACGAGATACTCGATATAATCGACGATCTCAGAGCCTCCATTCCCATGGATATAGCGGAGGCAAAGCGTATACGAGAAGAAGAAATACGTATAAAATCACAGGCTGAACGCGAAGCGGGAACGATAGTAAAGGAAGCCAGAGAACACAAGGCGCATCTTGTGGATTCCAACACCATAACCAAGTCCGCAACGGAGGAAGCGGAGGCGATACGCCGCGCCGCGCGCGACGAAGCGACTCGCCTGAGGGTGCGCTCCATTGAATACGTCACAAATATGATAAGCAAGACCCAGGACGACCTGCGCGAGGTGATAAACACTCTCGACAAAAACAAAAGCGAACTTAAAACCACAAAAAAAGCGGTTTCCAATTCGAAGTAGATTTAAAAGAGAGTACGAAGTGTCCGTGCCAAAACACACGTCAACCGAAAATAACAGAACGCGAGGAAGAAGCAGACCGCTTTCTCCTCGCGTATTTTATTGCAATTGTAGTTTTGCAGACAGAACGTATCGGACGGCTTCCCATACGGTTTTTATAATGTGAGATTTATTTGCTCCAGAGCAACACAGAAGAACGGATAACTTCTTGCAGCTCATTATTGTCCATCGTTTCTATGTCGGTAAAATCTCCTGTGAAATAATATACTCCGTTTATTTCATCTGCGCTTTTATCGGAGGGGCACAAAATATATTCCGAGAATAGTTTGTCGTCGGTAGTGAGAGATGCCCATTTCGTGTCCGACAAACAGAAAAACAGATAGTTTTGTGGCTGCCCGTCTACCATAGCGGAGGTTCTTTTGACAGCAAGACTATTGTATCGACTGCCTTTTAAGCGCCCCACCAAACTGCCGTCTGTCATGGAAACGGAAATGTTGTCATCGTACACTACAATATCGGCGGATTTTTTAAGTATCCCCATAACGGCGAAAGCTACCGCCGCCAGTACAACAATGGAAGCGGCAGCCGCAAACATTTGTTTTATCCGCAGTTTTTTCTTTACGGCACGCAAGGAAGCCGCCTTCCGAATTTCCCGATTTGTATCTTCAGGCAAGTTAATGTCGTCTGTTTCGCACATTTGCTCATAGCAGTCCTTACAGTCGGGGCACTCCGATAAGTGCTGTTCGATAATTTCTTTGCTTTGGTCGCTGCACACACCGTCATGGTACAGCGGTAAAAGGTCTTGTATAATATAACAAGAATATTTCATTTGTAATCCTCCTTGATTTTCTTTTTTGCCCTATGATAAGTAACGCGCGCCCAGCTTTCCGATTTATCAAAAAGCTCTGCTATTTCCTTGAAGGACAGTTCACCGAAAGTGCGCATCCAAAACACTTCTCTGTAGGGCTCGTCGAGCAAATGAAGCAGACGATATAGCTGCAAGGCAGTTTCTTTGTCGGATAGTTTTTGCTCAATTGAATCATCCGATGCTAAAACTTCCGTCGGATAATCAACTTGCCGCCGCCTTTGCTTTACGTCTGTAAAAAATGTGTTTTTCGCAATTTGGCAAAGCCAAACGCTCAGCTTGCATTCTCCGCGGAAATTATCGATGTTTTTAAGCGCCTTGAAGAAAGCCTCCTGAGTGAGTTCCTCCGCCCATTGCTCATTTTGGCAAAGGGATACGGCGTATTGAAATACACAGTCGTAGTATTCAGAGTATACATTTTCAAAGTCTTTCACCGGCACATCTCCTACTTTGGAATAATCTAAAGCTAAAAGTCATCGTTTATATCAACTCAGCTATACTGCTCTTTTGTGCAGTGGGTCTGCAACGCAGCCGTAACTATGCATCCTTTTCCCGCTTGCTTTATAGCGGTAATTTCCCGAAGTCCGGTTTAACGCAACATATTTCTCCATTATACTCTCCTCTTTTCGAATAATTTTTTTTGCCGTTTCTCTTATGACGCCGGAGAAGCAAAAATGTTACAAACTATTTTTAAAAAACCGCCGCGGAAAGTAAAGCGGCATAGTCTCTTTGCTATGCCGCTTGATAATTATGTGATTATTTTACGGAGATTGCGCGCAAATGCGTTTCTTAATTTTTACATACTTTATTGATGAATTCTACCTCCGCCGTGCTGTCTGTTT
>CAYTMY010000119.1:0-4911 GCA_964439075.1 uncultured Lachnospiraceae bacterium
GACAACAAAGTACTCTTGGAAAAGTTCACCGCCGAAATCAAAAAGATATCCGAAAAAAACGGTCTGAAAATATCGCTGCGCTCCTTCGAATCGGGTGAAGGGCTGATTTTCGAGCTGTCCGATAACCCCAACAGCGCAGACGTCATTTTTCTCGATGTCCTTATGGGCGGAATTAACGGGATAGAGGTCGCCAAAGAGTTGCGCCGTTTGGGCTGTTTTGCGGAAATAGTATTTCTTACCTCCAGCGAAGAGTATGTATTTGACTCCTTTGATACGAACCCCTTCTATTACCTTTTAAAGAATGAAGCAAGTATGCAGAAATTGGAAAGTATCCTTTTAAAGGTATACGATATAGCCGACAACAAAGCCAAAAAGGTATTCCACTGTGAGAATAAGGGCGGGGTCAAATTTATCCCGTACGATTCTATCTCGTATTTTGAAGTGGATAACAGAGTGATAACCGTACATTTTGACAATGCGCAAGTCTTTAGCTTTTATTCCACGATGGACGCCCTCTGCGCTGAGTTTTCTGAAGAAGACTTCGTCCGCGTTCACCGCTCGTTTTTGGTAAACATTAAATACATCAAAAATATCGGCAAAGATATGCTTGAGCTTACCAACGGAGATACTGTGCCGATGAGCGCTTCTAACAACAAGAAAACTCGCATGGCTATTATGAAATATCACAGCAGGTAACTATTATGGACATTATTCTTTCGGGCACAGCTCTGCATTGTCTGATAATGACGGGCGGCATAATTTTTTATTTTGCTTCCTTTAACAGGATAATCACCGCCAAAATACGTAAAATGCTCTTTTACGCCATATCGGTTCCTCTGGTTTATGCGTCGTTGTTTTTTAGCTCTATGCTGCCGAACAAGCCGCTGTCTTTGGTCAGCGCTTTTTGCGCCGTACTGCTCATTTGTATTTTTATAATACGCTATCCTCCGCGCGTGAGCGTGCATATAAGCGTATGTTTGCTTTTTTACTATCTTTATTCCCGCAATTTGTGCGCAGCCGCTTCTTCGCTGCTGTTGGGAAAGAATATATTTCACCTCATGAGCCTGCCGCAGGCATCCTCCACGGTACTGCTGATAACATCGGCTTTTTTTACCGCTTTTATGGTAGGTAAATATTTCACGCAAAACGTAACTGCTGCCAGAGTGTTGGTTACCAACAGAGAACTGTTTTACTTTCTGATGGTTTTTAACAGCCTGATAACGCTGTTTATGCTCTACACCTGTTTTGACTATTATCTTAATACCGACTATATATGGCCTACGGTTTGGCAGATAGTTTCCGCCTTGATAATGATGTCGGCTCACATGCTGGTTACCCGCCGCGAGTTGAAAACCGCTCTTTTGCTGCAATATAAAATACGGCGGGAAAGGCAGTCCGAGCTTTTGGAGACTCAACAGGCATATATCAGCGATATGAAAGAAAGCGCCTCCCGTGCCAACGCTTTGCACCACAACTACAGCGAGGCGCTGCTTACAATAGACTATTTGCTCAAAACAGCTCGGACGGATCAGATCAGCCCGTACATAGAACAAGCGCAGGCGGCTCCGGATAGCTTCAGCGCCGAGCATAAAGAGTATTCCAACAACGCCGTGCTCAATTCTCTGCTTTTTTTCGACAGGCTTGGTCTGCGCGCGCAAAGAGATAGACTTTGCCGCCCGTTTGTATGTGCCCGAGACTTTGGAGCTGCCAACAGACGATTTTTACAGCGTGATGCAGGAACTGCTGAAGAATGCCGCCGCGGCGTGTGAACGCATAAAGGACGGCGATAGGTCGATATCCATAGATTCCACAGTAAGAAACAACTGGCTGAGCGTCGAAATAAAAAATAATTACCGAGATGCGGTAATTATGAGCGACGGACTTCCGGATATGGAAAATTCTTCGTTGGAAAGCTATAAGGGACTTGGCATGAGGTATGTAAAAGAAATAGTGGAAAATAACGGCGGAGTTTTTTTCTGCGAAGCGCGTAAAGCCGAAAAAATTTTTTACGTAAAACTGATGTTTCCCTATTGAGTTTGTTTTGATGTTACGCCGCAAAGCAAGATAAACAGGGTGAAGACCCCGTCTTTTATTTCGGTTTCCAGAGAGCCGTTGTATTCTTCAACGATTTTTTTTATGTTGCTTAAACCCATACCGTGACCTGTCTTTGTTTCCTTGGTGGTTTTATATAAACCGGTCTGTTCGTTTATTTCCGGCACGGCTGCGCATGTATTTGACACGGTTATATTGAGCATATCACCGTGACAGCTTATAATAACGGACATTTTTCGGTTTGCGGGCGGTTCTACCTTCATGCAGGCTTCTATGGCATTATCAAGCGCATTGCCCAAGAGCACACACCAGTTAAAATCGGAAACAGACAAATGCGGTTTGACTTTGAGCCGGCTGTCTACCGAAATGCCTTTTTCTTTGGCGGCGGAAATCTTCGCGGAAAGCAGGGCGTCCATCATATAATTGTCTGTTTTCAGAGTGATATTGGAACTTGAAATCGGCGTCTCAATATTATCCAAATATACGAGTGCATCATCGTATTTACCTGCTTGCAGCAAATTTCTTACTGCAAGAATATGATTTTTCACGTCATGACGGAAAGAGGCGAGGTTTTGATTCTTTTGCGCCATGCTGCGATTGTATCCCACTTGCTGTTCAAGCTGTTCGGCTAAAAATTCTTCTTTGTTTTTTACTATTTGCAGCTGCAATTCAACATTTTCTTTTTGCAGCTGTTCACGCATCTTGAGCTGTTCTATCATCTTGTTGAACGAATCGGAAAACTCTCCCAAAAATTCCATGCGCTGCTTATAATCGCCCTCAGCCACTCTGTTTGTTTGCCAAACTATATGACGCAGGGTCGATTGCAGGTCTTTCAGAGGTCCTGTCATATAATCTTTGCGCCCGACGGAAACATCGATATTACCGTTGGATAATTCGATTGAAAAGCGGTACAACGACCTTATCGTATCTCCGAGCGCATTAAGAGAATCCGCTAACATATATAATTGCGGATCGATCTGTTCACGATCTATCACGCCATGCAGCGGATTCACTTGAAGTGTATTAACAAATTGTTCTAAAATATCCAGGCCTTTCATGGCATTTCACCGGCGGGCTTAAATTATTCTATTTACCGACTACATCGGCGGTAAAGCGGCATACCCTGTCGCCTTTTGCCCAACAGTCGATCTCTACTACATTATACTTGCGTTTTGTGTATTTGTCCAATATTCCGGCAATAAAACCTTCATCGTAATTACAGACGCTCTCGCCGACTACGGGCAAGCCCGAGCAGTCCAAATCTTCGCTGACGGTAAGCGACATATTGCCCGTATCCCGATCAAAGGCTTCTATGCGGATAACGCCTATCTTTAACGAAAGCAGCGTATTCTTGAGCTGGCTTATAAAATCATCAATATTCAGGGTAGTATCAAGCAGGTGTTCGGTCAGTTCGCTGCCTGCCAAATAGCCGCAATCGCGCAGAATCTGCACGCACTCGTCCGTACCATAGCGTTTGCTGAGTACGTCTCTGAGCGTGTACTGAAACAGGCGGTAGACAAGTACAGGCATATCGGGACCGAGGTTTTTGCGTCCCTCGTCTAAATTGCCGAGTATATCCCAATTGAAATTTCCGTCATAGTCTATGGTACTCTTCTCCATAAATTTTCTCCGATATTATTTTTTATGCGACGCTGAGGTTAATTGACCGCTGTGCTGTAATCACTGAATTCTTCGATAGGCAAGGGGCGGGAAAAATAAAAACCTTGAATGCTGTCGCAGCCGATTTGCCTCATGAATTCCACCTGCCGTACAGTTTCGATACCTTCGGCTATCACTTCGATATTCAGACCTTTTGCCATGCTGATTATTGAAGATATTAAATTGCGGGCTCGCTCCGAACTTTCTATATTGTCCATAAAAGCTTTATCTATCTTGAGTACGTCCACGGGCAGATCCAACAGCATATTAAGAGAAGAATATCCGCTTCCGAAATCGTCCATATATATTTTAAATCCGTAAGACTGAAGCTTGGTTATGATATTTACCACATAAGAAGAAGCCTTCATGTAAGAACTTTCGGTTATCTCCAGCTTTATGAATGCCGGGTCGATATCATACTTTTGAACCAAAGAGAGCAGTGTATCGCAAAAGTTTTGTTCGTATAGGCTGTAGCGGGAAACGTTCATTGAAAGCGGTAATATTTCCCTGCCGCACTCTTTACACTTTTTTAAATAAGCGCAAGCTTCCTCCCAGACATAATGGTCGAGCCTGGATATGAATCCGTTCTTTTCGATAGTGGGCATAAATTCATCGGGGAAAACTATATTGCCGTCCGCCTGTTGCCAACGCACCAGCACTTCTCCGCTGATTGGTTTATTGGAAGTCAGGGAGAATACAGGTTGAATATTGATGAAAAGCTCTCTGTTTTCCAGGGCTTTTTCCATATCGGCAATCAGATTATGGTCGTTTAAAAGCTGTCGGCGAAACATTGCGTCGTAATACGCATATTTCTTATTGTATTCACCGCTTATGGAGTTCACTGCCAAGGCGGCGCGGTCGCATATCTGATCTATCGGCACGGTGGCGTCGTCGATCTCGTATATCCCCATTGATAGCTTGACTTCAAAATCAAAGCCGCAGTTTTTTATCAAGCCGTTTATTTTGTCGTATACAGCATCAGGGTCAAACTCCTCACGCGGAAAACACATTACAAAATGATCTGATTCCAAATGTCCGTACGTTCCGAAGTCGGGCATTGCTTTGTAGCAGGTGCGGGCCAAAGCTTTCAGCAGCTCGTCGCCCTTTTTTCGTCCGAAAACATCGTTGACTACCTTGAAATTATCTACATTGAGCCGCAATAACACATATTCGGTCAGTGGATTATATTCAAGCATCTCG
>CAYTMY010000120.1:0-4906 GCA_964439075.1 uncultured Lachnospiraceae bacterium
CTTTCCGATACGGTGATACTCGGGAAACTCAATATGGATGAATTTGCTATGGGTTCGACCACGGAGAACTCATATTTCAAAATAACGAAAAACCCCCGAAACCTCGAATACGTACCCGGAGGCAGCAGCGGAGGCAGCGCCGCGAGCGTCGCCGCAAATGAAGCGGCTTTTGCGCTCGGTTCCGATACGGGAGGCTCAATAAGGCAGCCAGCCGCCTTCTGCGGTGTGGTCGGTGCCAAACCTACCTACGGAAGGGTATCGCGCTACGGGCTTGTCGCCTTTGCATCGTCCCTCGACCAAATAGGACCGCTTACAAAAGACGTGAAAGACAATGCACTTGTTATGAACGCAATATGCGGCTACGACCATAAAGATTCCACCTCCGCAAAAAAGGAAAGCGAAGACTTTACCGCTCAAATCGGAAATGGAATCAAGGGAATGCGTTTTACAGTCCCCGCGGAATACCTTTCGGAGGGCATAAGCGCAGAAGTTTATGAAAGTGTAAAAAACGCCGTGAAAACCCTCGAAAAACTCGGAGCTCATTTTGAGGAATCCAAAATGCCCGGCATGAAGTACGCGCTTGCCTCATACTATATCATATCAAGCGCAGAGGCTTCATCTAACCTTTCACGTTTCGACGGTGTAAAATACGGGCTCAGAAGCGAAGGGTGCGACAGCGTGGACGAGCTTTATAAAAAGACGCGCAGCGAAGGCTTCGGCGCAGAGGTGAAACGCCGCATAATGCTCGGCTCCTTCGCGCTCAGTTCGGGCTACTACGACACATACTACAAAAAAGCTCTGCAGGTGCGTTCTTTAATAGTAAAGGAATTCAACGACATCTTTGACAGATGCGACTTCATACTATCCCCCGTCGCACCTACTACTGCGTACAAAATAGGAGAGAAAATAAGCGACCCACTTGAAATGTATATGGGCGATATATATACCGTACCCGTAAATATTGCAGGGCTGCCCGCTTTGTCGATGCCATATTCGATATCCGAAAAAGGTCTTCCCATAGGAATACAACTCATAGGGAAAGCCTTCAATGAAACCACTCTTTACAAAGTGGCCTACGCGCTTGAACAACAGGTGCGGGAGGTGAAAAATGACTGATAAAAAGTATGATATGGTCATAGGGCTTGAAGTTCATGTCGAACTGAAGACACAATCGAAAATATTTTGCAGCTGCTCCACAGCATTCGGAGCGGAGCCCAACACTCACTGCTGCCCCGTTTGTATGGGAATGCCCGGCACGCTTCCCGTACTCAACGAAAAGGTCGTGGAATACGCGATAAAAGCGGGGTTGGCTACCAATTGCGAAATAGCGCCTTACTCCAAACAGGACAGAAAAAACTATTTTTACCCCGACCTTCCCAAAGCGTACCAGATATCACAATTTGATTTGCCTCTGTGCACAGAAGGGCGCCTGAGCGTAGAGTGCGGCGGTGAGCAAAAGAACATACGCATAGAACGAATACACATAGAAGAGGACGCAGGCAAGCTGCTCCATAACGACGACGGAACTACCTTTTGCGACTACAACAGATGCGGAGTGCCGCTTATTGAGATAGTAACCTACCCCGACATGACGAGCGCGGCGCAGGTAGATAAGTTTCTCAGAAAACTACAGGCCATTTTGGTGTACGCGGGAGTATCGGACTGCAAGATGCAGGAGGGTTCCATGCGTTGCGACGTAAATATTTCAGTTAAAGAAGCTTCCGCAACAAAACTCGGCACGCGTGCTGAAATAAAAAACCTCAACTCATTTAATGCAATACAAAAAGCTATCGAATACGAATTTAAAAGGCAAACGGAGGATATTGAAAACGGCGAGAGTATAGTGCAGGAAACGAGGAGATTTGATCCTGTAAGCAATATGACATACTCTATGCGCTCAAAGGAAAACTCAGACGATTACCGTTACTTCCCCGACCCCGACCTTGCGCCGATAATCTCGGCGGAGAGCTATATAAATAAAATTAAGGAATCCATACCCGAGCTGCCCGATGAACGAAAAAAACGCTATATGCAGGAGTATAAACTCACTTCTGCGGAAGCGGAACTTATAGTTACACAAAAAAACATAGCCGATTATTACGAAGCCTGCGCAACAATATGTTCCTCACCGAAAAATCTATGCAACCTTATATTGGGAGAAATTTTCAACATACGAGGTAATTCGGAGGAGGACATACCCATTTCGAAAGAGCATCTTGCCAAGCTGGTGGATATGCAAACCAAAGGCGAAATAAACAACACCACGCTTAAAAAGATAGTGCGCAATATTTGGCAGGAGGATAAAGACCCTTATGTATATGCGGAAGAAATGCACTTGTTCCAAATAAAGGACGAAAATCTGCTTGAAGGATTTGCCGCTGAAGCCATAAAAATGAGCGAAAAAGCCGTGAATGATATTAAAAACGGCAAAACGGCAGCCAAACAAGCTATTGTCGGAAAAGCAATGGGGCTGTCTTCGGGACTTGCGGACGCCGTAAAATTAGGAGAATTGATAGATAAATTGCTCGGATTGTGATAATATTGAGTTTGTTGCCGAATACCGACCGCAGCTCTGTTGAAAAACTTATTTTCGACAGATTCCTATCAAAAGCGGTTTGTGGACAGGCGTATATTTCCGAAACGAAGGAGCTGCTGCAATGAGAAAAGACGGCAAGAGAATAAAACGTGTCGATCCTATGTATACTATAGTGCCATACATTATGAACAAACGTATGGATTCGATGAACATGATAACGCTGGATATACCTCTCGAGCCCATGGACAAATATTTACATAAAGTACGCCGAGAGGGCAAACAAGTTTCGCATTTGGGTCTTGTTCTCACTGCTATACTGAGAGCTACGGCGGAATATCCCGCACTTAACAGGTTTGTCGTCAACAAGCGTATTTATGCCAGAAACGATTTTACCGTCGGTATGGTGGTGCTTAAACCGGGAGAAGACGACGGCGCAATAAATAAAGTAAGTTTTGAACTTGAGGACGATATCTTCACCGTACAGGATAAGATGGATAAGTACATCGAAGAAAACAGAAAGCTCACAAACGAAAACAAGACCGATAAACTGATGCAGGTATTGCTTTCGGTACCGGGGCTTGTTAATTTCGGCGTAGGTCTATTTAAACTGCTGGACAGATACGGTCTTTTGCCAAAATCGATAATAGACGCAAGTCCTTTTCATGTGACAATGGTGATAACAAACCTTGCCAGTATACGCACAAACCATATATATCACCATATTTACGAGTTCGGTACCACGAGTATGATCCTTTCGATGGGAAATTCCAGAGAAGTACCGAAAAGAGTAAAGGGAGAGATAATATTTGAGAGGTGCATGCCTATAGGAATGGTCATGGATGAAAGAATATGCTCTGGCAGTTATTATGCTACGGCATTTCAAAGGATAAAAACTTACCTTAAAGACCCTACCCTTTTAGAGGGTGCACCTAAGGTAGTAAACAGAGATTTTTCCAAAGAATAACAGCATTCAATTTTATATACTGAAATTCACTGTAAATGTTAAATAATAAAATATCCGCCTATTAAAAACGCGGATATTTTTTATTTTTTTCATTAAATGCTTTCAATTGAATGAGTATTCAACTATAATAACAATTGAACAGATGTTCAATTGAGGTGTATGGATGGATAATAAAACAAAAGACATAGGCTGTGACTGTGATGTATTACATGCGGAAACGGTACAGAAGGTCAGAAGTGAAATGATAACCGACGATGAGTTGTACGACCTTGCCGATTTTTTCAAAGTATTCGGAGACAGCACCAGAACAAAAATACTCTGTGCACTATCCTCGTCTGAAATGTGCGTGTGCGATCTCGCCTCGCTTTTCAATATGACAAAATCCGCTATATCGCATCAGCTCAGAATTTTGCGGGAAAATAATCTTGTAAAGTACAGAAGAGAGGGTAAAGTGGTTTTTTATTCACTTGCGGACGAGCATGTGGTACAGATACTTATTATGGGAACCGAACATATCAACGAAGCAAAAATGTAGGAATGAACAATGATTGAAATTTACAGACTTAAAGGACTCGACTGTGCAAACTGCGCGGCAAAAATGGAAAACAGAATAAAAAAGCTTGACGGCATAAAAAGAGCCGGCGTCAATTTTTTAACGACAAAGCTTACCGTTGAAACCGAGAGTGAGCTATCCGATGAGCTGCGTGCTCAGATAGAAGATATCATACATAAACTGGAACCCGAAGTTAAATTGGAAAAGGTAAAATAAAAATGAAAAACAAATACATCATGCGGCTTTTGGCGGGAGGTCTGCTTTTTGCCGGCGGCTTGGCTTACGAAAAGCTGTTTGACAATTATAACATATATGTTTATGCGGGCATCTTCATAGCCGCGTATATTATAAGCGGCTATGACGTTTTGTATAAAGCTCTTTGCGGTATTTTCGGCAAGGATATATTCAACGAAAATTTTCTCATGGCAATAGCCACTATAGGCGCTTTTTCCATCGGAGATTTTGCAGAAGGCGTCGCAGTGATGTTGTTCTATCAGCTCGGAGAATATTTTCAGGATAAAGCTGTGGCGAATTCTCGCAGAAGCATAACCGATCTTATGAGTTTGCGTGCTGACTATGCAAATCTGATTACAGGCGGTGCTTCTGTAAAAACAGATCCGATCAACGTTCATACCGGAGATATTATATTGATAAAACCCGGTGAAAAAATACCTCTTGATTGCATCATTACAAAGGGTTCCACATATATTGACACTTCTGCGATCACAGGAGAGAGCGTGCAGCGCCATGCGGAAGAAGGCGCCGAAATTTTGAGCGGATGCATAAACGCCACAGGGCTTATAGAGGCAAAAGTAACAAAAGAATTTTCCGAATCGACCGCTTCGAAAATACT
>CAYTMY010000121.1:0-4883 GCA_964439075.1 uncultured Lachnospiraceae bacterium
CACATACAGCCTTGACAATGTTTTCGGCGGGAGTCAGCGGGAATATCAGAAGCGGAATATTGTTATCCATACACATTGAGGCTGCTGTGGAATCGATGACCTTGAGTCCTTTGTCGATAATTTCAATATGAGTAAGCTCTTCATATTTTACCGCATTTTTGTTCATATTCGGGTCGCAGTCGTAAACTCCGTCGATATTTTTGCCCGAAAGGATAATTTCGGCGTCTATCTCCGCGGCTCTCAGAGAAGCCGTAGTATCGGTGGAAAAGAACGGGTTGCCTGTTCCCGAGGCGAAGATAACGATCCTGCCCAAATCAAGATGATGCATTGCCTTTCGCCTTATGTAAGGTTCGCATACCTGCTGCATTGTTATAGCCGACTGTACTCTTACGTCAAGGTCGAGTCTTTCGAGGGAATCTTGAAGGGCAAGCGCGTTCATGGTCGTAGCGAGCATTCCCATGTAGTCGGCAGTGGCTCTGTCCATTTTACCGCCGCTTCTTCCTCTCCAAAAGTTACCGCCGCCGACGACAATGGCTATTTCAACTCCAAGCTCTTTGGCGATTTTGATTTGTGCGCTTACGCCGTCGATAATGTCGGTATCAAGACCAAAGCCGCTTTTGCCGGCAAGCGCTTCTCCGCTGAGTTTAATCAACACTCTTTTATATACAGCCTGCATGAAAATACCTTCCTTTTGACGTTTAGTTAGTAAAAAAGGCACATATTAAGTGCCTTTTTAAACATTTTAAGAATTGGATATCTGCTTTGCTATTTCTTCAGCAAAGTTTTCTTCTTTCTTTTCCAAGCCTTCGCCCATTTGGTAACGAACGAATTTATTGATTTTTATTTCGGTGCCGAGTTCTTTGGCAACTTTCGCAACGTAGTCTTTTATGGAAATTTTATCATCCTTTACAAATGGCTGTTCCATGAGGCATATCTCTTTGTACATTTTATTCAGACGCCCCGCTACCATTTTTTCGGCTATTTCCTGAGGTTTGCCCTCATTGGTCGCCTGATGTATGAGAATTGTTTTTTCGTTTTCAACCACATCTGCGGGTACTTCCTGAGGAGTGAGGTATGTGGGATTTGCCGCCGCTATCTGCATGGCGACGTCCTTTGCAAGTTCCTTAAGAAGGGGATTTGCCGCGGCAGCTTCATCGCAGGATATTTCGACCAAAACTCCGATTTTGCCGCCCATGTGGATATATTCGCCGTAAATACCCGGCTGAATCATTTCAAATTTCTCGTGTCTGCGTACGACGATGTTTTCGCCTATGCTTGCGATGAGTTCCTTTGCCTTTTCGGCAAGCTCTTCAGCAAGCTGAGCGCTTTTGCTTGAAGCGACGTGCTCGGCTACGTTTTTGACGAAGCCCTGGAACTTGTCGTTGTTTGCAACGAAGTCGGTTTCACAGTTTACTTCCGCAAGAACCGCTGTTTTGCCGTCGGCGCTTATATATGTTCCGACAGAACCTTCCGCAGCCGTTCTTCCTGATTTCTTCGCAGCTGATGCAATGCCCTTCTCTCTGAGATAGACTATAGCTTTTTCGATGTCGCCATTTGTTTCGGTCAGAGCTTTTTTGCAGTCCATCATGCCTGCGCCTGTCTTTTCTCTTAATTCTTTAACTGATTGAGCTGTGATCATATATCATTTTCCTTTATAGTTGGTTTTATTTTCGACCTTACTGTTCTTGGGGCTCTTGTGACTGAACTATTTCGCCGATCGTTTCTATGCCTTCGGGAGCGTCCGCAACGGGTGTCTGCTCCGCTTCGGTTGTAACGGGAGCTTCGGGCTCTTCATAAAAAGACTCGCCCTGTTTGCCTTCGAGTATTGCGTTCGAAATCGCCCCTGTAAGAAGAGCAACGGCTCTTATAGCATCGTCGTTTCCGGGAATGGGATAATCGGCGTCGTCCGGGTCGCAGTTTGTATCAACTACGGCAACTACGGGTATTCCGAGTTTTTTTGCTTCAAGGATAGCTATTCTTTCCTTTTTGGGGTCGATCACGAATACCGCTCCGGGCAGTTCCTTCATGTCTTTGATACCGCCGAGGAATTTATTGAGTTTATCCCTCTCTATTTTCAGGTTGATGACTTCTTTTTTGGGAAGTACGTCGAACGTGCCGTCTTCCTCCATTTGTTCAAGCTTATGAAGCCTGTCTATTCTCTTGTTGATTGTCTTAAAGTTGGTAAGCGTTCCGCCCAACCATCTCTGGTTGATGTAGAAAGCTCCGCATTTTTTGGCTTCCTCCGCGATTGCGTCCTGTGCCTGTTTTTTAGTTCCGATGAAGAGAATACCCTCTCCGTCGATAGACTTTTGTTTCATAAACTCGCATGCGGCGTCAATAAGTCCCACCGTCTGCTGTAAGTCGATGATGTAGATCCCGTTTCTTTCAGTGTAGATGAATTTTTTCATCTTCGGGTTCCATCTTCTTGTCTGGTGTCCGAACTGTACGCCCGCCTCCAGAAGCTGTTTCATTGAAATGTAACTCATTTTTCCTCCTTGGTTTTTACCTCCGCATTTTCCTAAAATGACCGCTTACGCCACGACGGCGCAACCCTGCGGAATATGAAAAATGCGTGTGTAATAAATGTTATTTGCGCATATAAACAAAACCTTGTTTTTCACGCCGTAACAGTTTAGCATAAAATTATTTACTTAGCAAACATTTTCGGCTTCAAATCGCTATTTTATATGATGAATTTGCTTGTGTCGCGTTTGAAATCCTCTTCTTCGTCCTTAAATATGTTTTGAACATATTCTTTTGTTATGATGAACTTATCCCTGTCGAATTCGGGTGCGTAGAAGGATATTTCTTCAAGCAATTTTTCTATGACGGTATAAAGACGTCTTGCGCCTATATTTTCACTGGTTTCGTTTTCCAAGAACGCCATTTTTGCTATTACTTCGAGAGCTTCGTCTTCAAATTCCAGCTCAACATTTTCTGTTTTGATAAGCTCCGTATACTGTTTTATAATAGCATTCTGAGGCTGGGTAAGGATACTTCTGAAATCGTCTTCGGTAAGGCTGTTGAGCTTGACTTTAATGGGGAAACGTCCCTGCAGTTCGGGAATAAGATCGGACACTTTGCTGGTATGGAAAGCGCCTGCTCCTATGAACAGTATATAATCGGTTTTTACGGGGCCGTATTTGGTATTTACGGTGCATCCTTCGACTATAGGAAGGATATCCCTCTGAACTCCTTCTCTGGATACGTCGGGACCATTGCCCTTATAACCTCCGACTATCTTGTCTATTTCGTCGAGGAAGATGATACCGTCCTGTTCTGCGGCCCGCAGACCTTGCTCTGTTATAGAGTCCATATCGAGAAGCTTCTGACTTTCTTCGTTTGTGAAAAGTATCCTCGCTTGAGCTACGGTAGTTTTTCTTTTCTTCTTTTTTTGCGGGAATATGCTGTTGAGCATGCCCGAAACATTCATGGTCATTTCATCACCGCCGCCTTCACCTATTATTCCGATAGGGACGCTCGATTTGTCTTCGACCATTATCTCAATTATGGTTTCTTCAAGTTGACCCGATTTTAATTGCGCACGAACCATATCTCTTTTGCTCATGTATTCCTGCGTTTCTTCGGCTGACGGAGCTTGCGGCTGTTGTGCTTGCTGTTGTCCCTTAAAATACATGTCAAAAGCCTGAGGCTCTTTTTTCTTTGTCGGCAAAATAGCGTCGATGAGCCTTTCGTCTACTATGGCGGCTGCCTTATCCGAGACTTTGTCGAATTCACGTTGCTTTACAAGCCTTATAGATGTGTTTACGAGGTCGCGTATCATACTTTCCACGTCGCGTCCCACATATCCGACTTCCGTAAATTTGGTGGCTTCCACCTTTATGAACGGCGCGTCCACAAGCTTAGCCAATCTTCTTGCTATTTCCGTTTTGCCTACGCCTGTTGGACCCATCATTATGATGTTTTTCGGAGTTATTTCATCCTTCATTTCATCCGAAAGATTTCTGCGCCTGTATCTGTTTCTCAGAGCTATTGCCACGCTTTTTTTAGCTTCGTTTTGTCCTATGATATATTTATCGAGTTCTTTTACTATTTGGCTGGGTGTCAAATCCATCATTTATTTGCCTGCCTCCTTTTGTAGGGTGATCGTCTTTATATTGCTGTTGGTGTATACGCATATTTCGGAGGCTATTTTCAATGAATTTCTAACGACGTCCTCGCTGTCCATTTCGCTGTAGCGTGTGAGTGCGCGCGCCGCCGCCATGGCATACATACTGCCGGAGCCGATGGATGCAACTCCGTCGTCGGGCTCTATGACTTCTCCGTTGCCTGAAAGTATGAGTATAGACTCGGCATCCGCTGCGATAAGCAGTGCGTCCAGTTTTCTCATTATATTATCGCTTCGCCAGTCCTTCGCCAGTTCGATAGCCGCTCTGTACAGATTGCCCGAATATTGTTCAAGTTTAGCCTCAAAGCGCTCGGCAAGAGTAAAAGCATCCGCCACGCTCCCTGCGAATCCTATGGCTACCTTTCCGCCGTATATCGTCTTGACTTTTTCGGCGGTGTGTTTCATGACGGTGGTTTCTCCGAGGGTAACCTGTCCGTCTCCTCCTATGGTTACCTTGCCGTTTCTCTTGACGGCAAGTATTGTCGTTGCTCGAAACATATTTGCTCTCCTTTTTAAGTGGGTCTGTTGTTTGATAATTATAGCATATTTGTATTTATGAACGAAACATACCGATATATACTTACTTAGTTTTAATTTTTTGTTAATAAGAAAAAGTGCATGGCAATGCGGAGAGGAGTGGGAGATGGGAGATGGGAGTAAGACCTGTCCTTTAGAACAAAACTCGGAGAGAAGAGAGCTGTGCAGATTACAATATCAAGTGCAACAGCAAGGAAGTGAAGGAGGATAAAGGATA
>CAYTMY010000122.1:0-4867 GCA_964439075.1 uncultured Lachnospiraceae bacterium
TCTTGCTATTTCATTAAAACCTTTTTGTAAGAAAGCATTATCATTTTTATTTGTAATAGCAGCTTTTGTCGTTGTAGTATCGATTTTCATGCCTTCGAACAAAGTCGGCGGTAAAAATGAAGACGCAACATACAGTTATTCGGTGTCGAACGGAGATACATTATGGAGTATAGCCGAAAAAATCACTCCCGGAAATAAGGACATCAGAGAAACTGTTTATGAAATCAGACAGCTAAACGAATTTTCCAAAGATCATGTTATCGGAATAGGAGAAATCATTGTCTTGCCGAAATAATCAGTCATCACGGAGTTTTGTCACTTTGGCTGCTATTCTGCGTTTATCTTCTTCAATTGCAGCATAGTGCTTCTTTGTGGTATTTACATCTTTATGTCCGAGTACATCAGCCACAAGATATATATCGTCGGTTTCTCTATATAAATTGGTTCCGAATGTGCTTCTCAGTTTATGAGGGGAAATATTTTTCAGTGGTACAGAAGATTGAGAATACTTTTTAAGCATTTTTTCTATACTGCTGACTGTCATCCGTTTTTTTTGAAGCGACATAAATAAGGCGTCCTCATCATTTTCTTTTAATGGTATAATATTTATTCTGTCGTTTTTCAGATAATCCAAAAGAATGTGCTTTACTTCTTTCGATATGAACAATATCGTTTGTCCGCCGCCTTTACGTGTTACAATAAAGCTGTCGTTTGAAAAATTAAAATCTTTTATGTTTAAACCTACACATTCACTTATTCTTATGCCTGTGCCTAATAATAAAGATATTATGGCAAGATCTCTGCGATATGTTTTTTCATGGTATCTCGATTGTGCTTTGGTGAGGTTTTCTCCGCTTTCTATATCATCCAGAAGAGTTACAACTTCATTAGGCTCAAGCCGAACGATTTGTTTTTCATGCAGCTTTGGCAGGTCTACAAGGCTTACGGGATTGGTTTTTATAAGCTCTTTTTTAAAATAATATTTATAGAAAGAGCGCAGGCTTGATAATTTTCGCATTTTGCCATTTGCTGTATTTGAATAAGTTACCAATATATCAGGATTCTTATAATTGGGGAGTTCATAAGCATTTAAATACTCTGCATATTTTTCTATATCCGTAGCTGAAATACAATCCAAGTCTCGTATGTAAAAGTCAAGAGAAGAGGTCCTGTCTGGAAACAAGTTGCTTTCATTGAATAGATAATAGAAAAATATTCTTAAATCATAAGCGTAAGCAATTCTGGTTTTAATTTGAGTAGTATCTGAAATACCTCTGAAGAAGTCATTTGTGAATTCGGGAAGAAGCTTCTGGATATCACGGAGCTTCTTCGTTAAAGTAATATTTTGTAGTTTTGTATAATCTCCCATAAATCTCCCTTCAACATTACAATAAAGAAGCCTTTAACGGAATGTTTTCTGTATAGATTATACTACTCTATTTTCATTTTAGCAAGAGGAATTTTATTAAAAACATTTTCATCAATTTCACAGGATGAACTTGCAAAGTATTTTGTGTCGCCTTTATCGCTTCCACCGAAATAACTTTTAATTTGTGCGCTGTCGATACCCCCGTAGTGAATTAAAAAGTACGCTCCTGTTTTTCTTAACGTCTCGCTAGTCATTCCCTTTGAGTACATACCCGCGCGTGAAAGATGCTTTACTGTTAATTGATGGACTGTTCTTTTGTTAATGGGCGTACCGTTTTGAGTGGTAAACAGATTTTCATTTGCACTTATACGTTCATTAATAAATAAACGGCTTAAAATCGATTTGAGAGCGTCATTTAAAACGACCTTCCTTTTGATTTCCCCGTTTTTCCGTAGATATATGTATTCTCCGTCAATGTCGTTGCATTTAATATTGCATGCTTCTTCTACTGTCACGCCACAGAATAAAAACATCATAAGTATGCTTGTATCTCTGTATTTATTCTTGCCCTCGATAGATTCAAACAATTCTTTGCACTCGTCTATTGAAAAAATCCGATGGACGTTTTGTTGCGTTTTTATATGAGGCACATTTGCTGCAAAATTATAAGGTATTGTTTTATTGTTATATAATTGACCATACAATTTTCTTATCGCGCTGAGTTTTCTGTTTATTGTAATATCGGAATTGTTTAGCTCCATTTTACAAAACTGCAGATACATTACTATATCTGTTTCATGCGTCATTTCCAGTAGTTTACATATATCACTTTTTTCATTAAAAGAATACCTATTTTTTAAAAAATCAAAATAAGATTTTATATCATAATCGTAAGATTTAACTGTTTCATCTGATAAGTTATTATTAACCATAGTCAAATAAATATATGCACTAAATATTTATTTAGTGCATATATACTTCTCTATCGAAGGTCGATATCAAGTTCCTCCTTTAAAGCTTGTAAGATATCCGATATCTGTTTATCCACTTTATCATCAGTCAATGTTTCATTATCGCTTCTGAAAAGAAGATTAAACGCTATGCTCTTCTTATTTTTACCGATGCTATCATTAATGTATACATCAAAGGCTTCACAATGACGCAAGTGCTCTCCTCCATGCTTTAGGATGACCGCCTTAATGGTATCTGAAAGCACATCAATATCTGCCACAAGCGCCAAATCTCTTTCCGATGACGGGTATTTGGCAAGTGGTTTAGATTCTATTTTTATATTTATGAGGCTATCTACCAACACGTCTACATCTAACTCAGCTACACATACATCTTCGCATATATCATACTTCGAAGCCAAATTGGGATGAATTTGCCCTATATAGCCTATTTTTTGCTCATTTGATATAATATCTGCACTTCGTCCGGGATGCAAGTGCGGTTCTTTTGAGCGGATGTATGAGATGCCGTCCAATTTCACCATTTCAAATACATAGTTTGTGATTGCTTTTAATTCGAAAAAGTCACAAGAGTATTTACCAAGGCAAAGCTTGCTCAGTTGATTTGGCAGCTCTTTTTTATCCTGTTTTGGAATATATACGTTTGCTATTTCAAAAAGTAAAGCAGGTTTGTTTTTTTTGTTATAGTTTAAAGAAAGTGCATCCATAAGACCGCAAATGAGTGTTGTACGCATGACTGAATTATCAAGACCCAGTGGATTTATAAGCGTCATCGGATTACTTCTCGGGTCTTCTTGTGAAAAGCCCATATTCCCATTAGCAGCGGGACTTATAAATGAGTATGTCAGTAATTCATTACCGCCTGCCGCAATCAAAATACTTTTTATCTTCTGTATTGCAGCGTACTCTTTATTTTCAGCCGATATATAAGCGGAACTCTCTGCCATTGTCAAAGGAATATTATTGTACCCGTACATTCGTATGAGTTCTTCCGCCAAATCTTCGCGAATCTCAATGTCTTGTCTGAATTTCGGTACCGTAACAAATATCATATTTTCTTTGATTATGGGGTTGAAATCAAGTCTTTCCAACAGATGCGCAGCTTCTTCGGGCGTAATATCTATCCCAATAAACTTATTGAACCAATCTATATCTATAGATAATTCTTTCGGCTTATCTATTTCTTCATAAACATCAATAATACCGTCAATGTATTCAGCAGCGCCTATTTCCACCATCAGTGAAGCAGCTCTGTCCGCTGCATATTTCGTAAGATGTATGCTTATCCCTTTTTCGAAATGCGCACTTGATTCTGTACGCAAACCGAAAAATTTCGAGCTTTTCCTTACGGTATTCTTATTGAAATTCGCTGATTCTATGACTACCATTTCTGTATCATCATCTATATCAGAATTCAGCCCACCCATGATTCCGGCTATCGCTATATGTTTTTTTGCGTCGTTAATCATTAAAACGCTTTCATTCAGTTCTCTTTTTATGCCGTTAAGGGTTACCATTTCATCGCCTGCATACGCATTTTCAACAATTATTTTCCCGCCTTCAAGCTTTTTATAATCAAATGTATGCAGCGGCTGTCCTGTTTCTATCATTACAAAGTTCGATACGTCGACCACATTGTTTATAGGTCGAACGCCCGCGCTCATAAGTCTTGTCTGCATCCACAGCGGAGAAGGTTGTATTTTTTTTATCTTTACCATTCTTGCCGTGTATCTGCGGCAAAGTTCATAATTTTTTACTTCAACAGTGAGGTATTTGTTTATTTCCTCCCCGTCTGTTGAATATTCATATTCGGGAAACGTAAATTTACTACCTAATGTTGCGGCGGCTTCATAGGCGATTCCTAAGATGCTGTTACAGTCTTGTCGGTTATTTGTCAGCTCAAAATCAACTACATAATCGTCAAGACCCAATACATTTTTTATATCCTCCCCTATTTTTGTATCCTCAGGCAATATATATATGCCGTTCTCCGCATGTTTTGGAGCTATTGATGAGGAAATCCCAAGCTCGATTGCTGAGCACAGCATTCCTTCGCTTTTGACTCCGCGCAATTTTGACGTCTTTATTTTTTTATTCCCTGCGACGACAGCATTGTTTCTTGCGAGCGGCACTATAGCTCCCTCTTTAACATTTTGTGCGCCTGTAACGATATTGTAGACAGCGGATCCGTCATCGACTTTGCATACAAGCATGTGGTCGGAATCGGGATGCGGATAAATTTCGGTTACCTTGGCGGTTACAATATTATTTATGCAGCCACCTCTATATTCATAATCTTCTACATTGGTACCTGTAAGAGTCATCATCTCGGTAAATCGTTTGATATCTTCGGGTATATTTGTGTAATCTTTGAGCCATAAAATTGGTGTAAGCATATATCAGCGCTCCTTAAAATTGTGAGAGAAACTCAGTATCGTTGCCGAATAAATATCTCATATCACTTATTCCGTATTTTAACATTGTAATTCTATCAAGACCCATACCGAATGCAAAACCGCTATATTCT
>CAYTMY010000123.1:0-4844 GCA_964439075.1 uncultured Lachnospiraceae bacterium
TAAGACTTTGCGGGAAATTTTCCCTCTACCCATTTCGGTTCGAAATCCTTGTACGGATGTGACATGCCTGACCTCCTTGATTATACGTTTTTCAACAACGATGACGTCGCTATAAGATTTATATTTGTTCCGAGAAAATTGCCGATAATCACTTCTCCTGCGGCATACGGTCTATCGACGATCACGCCTGATATCTCCTTCATCGCCTGCCCTATCATGCTCTTCGGTATTTCTCCGTCGGTTCGTACGGGAAGCACGGAGGCTGCGGGATATATCGTCCTCACAGTGCTGGTAAGGGAACGCGTGGGATTAGTCAATTCGGCTATCGCAAATTTTTCACCTCTTTTACAGGTATTGCCGCTTACGGCTACAGCGCCGTCTTTTTCATCTGCGGTCAACATGCACCCGTTCGGACACACTATGCATACGAATTGTTTCATTTATTTTCCTCCAAAACAAAGAGTATCTCGCTGTTTTCGCTTATAATGTTTTGAGCAAACGGTATTTCGAGCCTCTGCATTTCGGGCGGACGCAGCGCCCTGTATTTTTTTGAAAAGACCTCTTTGCCGTCTACCAAAACTTTGAGTGTTTGTTCTCTCATATCGGCGGCTACCCTGAAAAATATCGGTGTTATTTCTGTAAGAGAGGTTATATCAAGCCGTTGCGGTACAATATACAAAAAATGCTCATCTGTATGTATTTCCGCATATTTTCTCTCACAAAATACAAAGCGCGCCGCTGCTCTGCCGGCGGTCTCCCCGCTTTCCGAAACGTAGTCTACAAGGTCGTTTACATGCAACTCGTTGCCGCATACGAACACTCCCTGTCTGTCGCTCATAAAATGCTGGTCGCTCAAAGGACCTTTTGTGCGTTTATCGAAAGACACCTCCGCCATTTCGGCCAGTTCGTTTTCGGGTATCAGCCCTACCGAAAGTATAAGGGCGTCGCATTCGATTATTTCTTCGGTCCCTTCCACGGGCTGCATATTCTCATCCACGTTGCTTATTTCAACTGATGTAAGTCGTCCTTCCCCGAAAACACGGGTGACCGTCTTTGAAGTGTACAGCGGTATGTCAAAATCATCGAGACATTGGGCAATATTTCGCATCAGTCCGCTCGGCGTGGGCTTTGCTTCATACACTCCGAGCACCTGCGCTCCTTCAAGGGTAAGCCTTCGCGCCATAATAAGACCGATATCTCCAGAGCCCAGAATGACGCATTTTTTCGTCGGGAGCTTACCGAGTATATTTGTGTAATACTGCGCGCTTCCCGCCGTAAAGACTCCCGCAGGGCGGCTGCCGTGTATCATTACTTGTTTTGCGGTGCGTTCGCGGCAGCCGCAAGCCAAAACAAGAGCACGTGAGGAAATATATTCGATACCGTCTTTAGTTGTCAGAGTAAGAACATATACATTATCGTCAAATTCCATATCAGTGCAAAAGGATTGGGTTTTAACGGTTATATCACGCTTGGTTACTTCATCGATAAATATTTGAGCATATTCGCAACCCGCGAGTTTTTTGCCGAAACGCAAAAGACCGAAGCCGTCGTGAATACACTGTTTGAGTATGCCTCCCATGCGTTCTTCTCTTTCTATGAGAACCACACGGGCTCCTTCGTCGCAAGCGGCTATGGCGGCCGAAAGTCCCGCAGGGCCCGCGCCCACAACAGTCACATCGTATTTTTCCGCTTTCATTTCAGACCTTCCTTAGTGTCGGAAACAAGCAACTGACTGCCGAGGGTATTTTTCAACACTTTATCAATAGGTATATTTTTTTCTTCGGATATTATTTGAGCCACAATGGGTCCGCAAAATCCGCCCTGACAGCGTCCCATACCCGCACGAACGCGTCTCTTTACGCCATCAAGAGTATCGCAAGGTACACTGCGGTTGAGAGCCGCTGTTATCTCTCCTCTGCTTATCTGTTCACAACGGCATACTACAACTCCGTAATCGGGCTCCTGCTTAATCAAAGAGTCCCGTTGCTCATCGCTCATCGAGGACGGAGAAGGTATCCTTTTTCGTATTGGGTCAAAGGATTCGTTCGCTTTTACTTCCATTTGCTTTGAAAGAAGCTCCTCCGCCATTTTCGCCACATCGACGGCTATTGCGGGCGCCGCCGTAAGCCCCGGAGATTGTATTCCCGCGGCATGAACTATATTTTTTGTAAACTTGCCCTTTGTAATGACAAAATCTTCTTCGAACGTCGCAGCGCGTACGCCGGTAAAATATGTGATAATATCACCTTCACTTATCGCGGGAACAGTAGCTCTGTGCTTTTGAATTGAACCGCTGACGCTTTGACGCGACGTAGCAAAATTTTCTCTTTCATACGTTTCAACGGCGTCGGGACCTATCAGCAAATTTCCGTCAATAGTGGTAACTATCCCTCCGCCCTTCGAATGCGCCGATTTGACGGCGGAAGACCCAAATGATGAAACTATCATACCCGCCTTGGAATATGCTTTCTTATCTAAAATACTGTTTGTTCCCCTGCGGGGATGTATGGAAAAAAATCTGTCGTTTGCCATTTGCGCAAGTTCGTCCGAAAAAACACCCGCCGCATTTACCACGACCTTGGGATATATTGTGCCTCGATTCGTATAGACCGCGGTTATGTTGTTCCCTGAAAGCTCCATACCGACTGCGGCGGTATCAAACGATATTTCCGCACCGTTATCCACGGCGTTTTCGGCATAGGCTATCGTAAGCGCGTACGGCGAAACCATTCCTGCTGTCGGGAAATACAACGCACAGCATATATCCTTTCGCAAATTCGGCTGAAGAGCCCTGAGCTCTTTCTCGCCCACATAGCTTACGGGTACGCCCATATTCCTCCAATGAGGAAGTATAAGATGCAAAAGAGGCTTCATCGCAGATGAGTCGAAGCACAAATACTGACCGTCCTTTCGGTAATCGACGTCGAGTTGCGTACAAACTTCATCGTACATAAGATTGCCACGGAGATTGTACGCCTGCTTCAGCTGAGCTTTTTTTAAATCGACTCCCGGATGTATCATTCCGTCGTTGCGGCAGGACGCCTGCATTGCGACATCATGCTCCTTGTCTATAAGAAGCACATCGAGTTTACTGCGCATCAATTCGCGAGCTACAGCGCAGCCGATGATTCCCGCACCGACCACGAGCACGTCACATTTTTTACCCTCCAGCCTTTTGTCGCTGAACTTGGGTGTTTTCATGGGAGGTATCTCGGCGCCTGTGAAGTTTATATTGTTAACAACACCGAGATATCTCTTTTTATCCACTGCAATATTACAAGCTTTCAGCACATCTTCCCATTTATCAAGTGTTCCGTCCACAACGGCGCAGCCACGTTTTTCTTCCGCAAAAACCCTCCCGCCGTATAGTGCATTCAGCTGCTTATTGATCTTTTTTATACTGCTCATCTTGCACCTGTAAATACTCTCTTTATGTTGGCATCGATACCGCATATAACGTCTGTGGGTACGGTTTTTAGGTATTCCGCCGTCTGCATTACATGGTACGAATCTCTGAGCACGTATACCTCGTCGCCTTCGTGCACTGTCTCGTCGACCTTAATAAACATAACCGACATACATACGTTGCCGACTATTGTATAAGCTTTATTTCCAATATAAACTGCCCTGCCCGTATTGTGCCTTATTATGCCGTTTGCATAACCAATGGGGAGTATTGCAATATAAGTATTATCTTCATCCGCTTTAAAAATAGCGTCATAACCGATAGTTTCTCCGCACATGAGTTTCTTTATTTTCATCACATTTGTTTTAAGCGAAAATGCGGATTGAAAACCGAGCGTTTTATCTGAGGTGAGCGCATAAAGCAAGTCGCCCACGCGCATGCCGTTTGCATAATCAAGCTTGTCATAATACAACAACGCTTCGCTGTTATACACATGGATCACAGGAATTTTTACACTTCCCGCTTCATCGATAAAGCTCTTGAAAAGCGATGTTTGTTTTTGAGTTATATCACGATTACAGGCTTTGTAAAGATGCGTATAAGCGCCCTCCAAAATGCCGTAAGAAGCCGCGGTATGCACAGCCTCGGCAAAGTTTTTTTTGTCCTTGAACCCGAATCGGTTCATGCCCGTATCCGCTTTTATATGAACTTTGATATTACGTTCTTTAAGCACGCACAGGCTTTCAGCGGAATCAACCGAAGCGGTTATGCTGTATTTTTCATAGACGTCGGCATATTTTACGTCTATGGGGAAAAAGGCAAGTATCGGCACAGAGTCATAATCGTTTCTTATCCTTACCGCCTCATCAAGTGAAGAAACCGCAAGATAGTTACACCCGCCGTCGAGAACAGCCTGTACCGCCTCAAGTGAATGACCGTAGGCTTCTGCCTTTACAACGCCGAAGCGGTAGTCGTAACCCGGACAGCGGGCTATTATTTTCTCGGTATTCTTCTTTATATTTGAAAGGTTTATTTCGACCGTACTGCCGCCGTAATACTGCATTTTAGCACCTACATTTCTATTTTAGCGAATTCATCTCCGAGAATGTCTTTAAGCCTGTCAAGATATTTCATCTTGCCGTCATTGTGCATGATGTAATACTGGTAATTTGTGTAACACGGATATTCGTTTACCTCTATTATGACCGGACCCTTTTCCGATATGGCGATGTCCCAGCCTATAAGTCGAACGTCGGGTGTAAGCAGCGCGGCCTCCAGCGCAAGCTCAATTGCCTCCTTCATCATGGGAACCTTTATGTTTTTAAAGTCGAATCCCGTTACGGGATGTTTTTCATATACATTGAGTTCATCGTCAACAACAGGCCCTACGCTTTCTCCCTTTTCATTGATGAGCGTTTCGAGGTCGGTGCAGCTTATA
>CAYTMY010000124.1:0-3211 GCA_964439075.1 uncultured Lachnospiraceae bacterium
AATGTTCTCTACCTATGCGGTGCCAATGATTCTAGGTGAAATAAGAAGGTATCTTCGCGACAACAGTCCTGTGCGTGTTAGCCGTTCAATTAAGGATATAGCATATAAAGCTCTTAAGATCAAAGAAAATGACATTACCGATACGATAACAAATAATGATATCGCTAAGAAATTGAATTTAGATGTGAAACAAGTCGACGAAGCCATGAAAGCAATTAGCGAACCGTACTCGATATTTGATACGGTGTTTTCCGATAATAATGACAGTACCGTCCTTCTTGATCAATTAAAAGATGAAAAAAGCATAGAAGAAAGATGGGTAGAAGATATAACTTTGCTTGAAGCTATTAATAAACTTGAAGAAAAGGAAAAAGAAATTATCGGATTGAGATACTATAAAGGAAAAACACAAATAGAAGTAGCGGAAGAGATTGGTATATCACAGGCGCAGGTTTCAAGGATAGAGAAGGGTGCATTGAACAATATAAAAAAAGAAATGTGCTGACATTGTATAGACTAATATAAAAATTGACTGTATAATTCGAATATGAAATGTTCAAGATGCGGTTGCATAGAAAGTAAGGTTCTGGATTCAAGACCTTATGACGATTATAATACGATAAGACGCAGACGCGAGTGTTTGGAGTGTAAGTTTCGTTTCACCACCTATGAAAGAGCGGTTTCCGTCGCTTTGCCTGTAGTCAAACGTGACGGTACTCGAGAAGAATACGACAGAGATAAGATAATCAAAGGTATTATGAAGTCATGTGAAAAGCGTCCTGTTTCGATGAATCAGATTGAATCTCTCGTAAACGATATAGAAACCGAACTTTTCGCAACCAGTCAAAACGAAATATTATCAACTGAAATAGGTGAACATATAATGAGACACTTAAAAACACTCGATGAAGTAGCTTATGTACGGTTTGCCTCGGTTTACAGACAATTTAAAGACATAAATACTTTTATGGAAGAATTGGAAAATATACTCAAAGAAAGAAACGAATAAACGATCAGCTGTCCTAAGGCAACTTATACTCAGTCATAAAGACTTCCCCTCATTCATATTATTAAATGGATGAGGGGTTTATTTTGAAAAAAGTCATAAGCGAACATTTGTCATCAAACAAAAATAAATATCTCTTGTTTTCGGCGCTGCTCATTTTAGGCATTATATCCGGAATTATATGCTATAAGTATTTACCGACAACCGAAATTGATAAGTTGAAACAGTTTATAGGGGATTACATTAATTATCTTTCAGGCGGCGAAATAATAAAAAACACCGGCGATTATTTTCAAAATAACCTTTGGAAAGAAATTAAAATATTCGGTTTACTATGGTTGTGCGGTCTGATAGGAGCCGGCAAAGTTGTTTCATGCGCATATATTTTGTTCGAAGGTTTTACTTTGGGATTTACGAGTACGGTTTTTGTAAATGCGTACCAACTAGAGGGCGTTTTTTTTAATCTTATCGGACTGATACCGCAAAACATCATAAAAATACCGTCTTTGCTTTTTGCCCTTGTTTGTATGTGGTCTGTAACGGCTAAATACAAAACAAAAATATCCGCAAACAAACGAGATCTTATGAATATAGTATTCATCTACACTCTGCTTATTATATGCGCTTTTTGCGTATGTGTAATAAGCATATTTTTTGAATCATATATTTTACCATATTTAATGGTATTTATATCAAAACAAATGGTTTAACAAAAATATGACATATACGGAGGAAATGATGTCAAAAAAAATACTTTTAACGGCTTTGGTATTGAGCTTTATGTATTTTTCTTTACCTTCCTATGTTTCAGCTGGTACACCGGAACTTGAGAGTAAATATGCCGTTTTAATTGACAGTGAAAGCGGAAATGTTTTATTCGAGAAAGATGCCGATACAAAAACGCCCATTGCCAGCATTACGAAGATAATGACGATGCTTATAGCCATGGATAAATTAAGCAAAGAAGAAATCGCTCTCTCAGATATAATAGAGGTGTCTGAAAGAGCTGCAAATATGGGCGGTTCACAGCTTTATCTTGAGACCGGTGAAAAAAGAACTGTAGAGGAGTTGCTGTTTGGGATAGCTATAGAAAGCGGAAACGACGCGGCAGTTGCATTAGCTGAGGGTTTAGGCGGCTCTTATGATGCTTTTATAAATATAATGAATGATAAAGCTGCTGAATTAGGGATGAAAAATACTTATTTTTCCACGCCATGCGGATTGGATGATGAAAATAACTATTCGACGGCAAAAGATGTTGCAATAATGTCAAAAGAATTGCTTAATTATGATCAGATATATGATTTTATCAATGTTTGGACGGTTGATATAACAATCGGTAAAAATAATGATATTGAGCGTACGCTCACAAATACAAATAAAATGCTGACGCGATATGACGACATTGACGGAATCAAAACAGGATATACTTCTGCATCAGGACATTGTATATCGGTCACATCGCAAAAGGATAATATGAGGTTGATCGGCGTTATATTGTCGGCGCCTGACTCCAAAACCAGATTTGAAGAAGCTGCAAAGATAATCGATCATGGATTTACTAATTTTACGGGTAAATACATCGCAAAGGCAGGAGAAAACGTAGGTAATTTTAACGTCGGCAATTCCCGGAATGATTCCGACTCATTTACCGTAAAGGAAGATATTTATCTCAATATGAAAAAGGAAGAAAAAGTCGATATAACAAAAGACATATCTTTCGATAAAACTGCATTCAACGCACCTATTTCCAAAGATGAGAGGATAGGCGTCGCCCGATTTTTTGTGAATGGCGAGTTTTATGATGAAGCCGAGATATATCCATACGAGGATATAGAAAAGTGTTCTTTCAGACAGTACGTCAATAATGTTAAATCTATAGTTCTGCCGTAAAAAAAATGCTTTTGAGTACATTTGTACGTCAAAAGCATTTTTTTTACTGTTACTCTCTTTAGGCAAACTCCCCTATCTGCATGCGTATTTTATCCGCAACCATTGCGATGAATTCGCTGTTGGTAGGTTTACCTTTGTTCTGATCTATTGTATATCCGAAAATCAAATCGATAGTTTCAACCCGACCTCTCGTCCACGCAACTTAAATTGCATGTCTAATAGCACGCTCAACACGACTGGCGGTTGTATTGTATTTTTTGCCTATAGTCGGATAAAGGTCTTTTGTGATACCTCCGAGCAAATCAACGTCTT
>CAYTMY010000124.1:3221-4831 GCA_964439075.1 uncultured Lachnospiraceae bacterium
CATCCCTCATGTACATATAACCTTTAATATGTGCAGGCACTCCTATTTCATGAAGCATTGAAGTTACGAGAACGTGGTTATTTTTATCCTCTATCTCTTTCAGAGTTCCGTTAAATGCATTTTGTTTGGGCGGCTGCGATTTCGTATTGTAAATTTCTTCGATCTTAGCGGCAAACTCTTCCATTTCAACAGGCTTTAAAAAATAGTAATCTGCCCCAAGCTCCATTGCCAAGCGTGTGAAATTTTCATTTCCTACTGCCGACACCATAACTATCTTGGGTTTATAGGTATCATCAAAATTCTTAAGCGCTTTGAGCACATCAATGCCATCCATTACGGGCATCACAACATCGATTATGAGTAAATCGGGTCTGTCAAGCTTTATATATTCCAGTAACTCCCTTCCGTTTGATGCGACCCCCACAACCTTAATGTTGTTTGAAGCGCTTAATTTCTTTTCTGCGACGGATGTAAACGCAGGATTATCATCGGCTATTGCAACCGTAAACGTCATAGTTAACTCCTCTTTTTCTTATTTTTTCTTTAATTCTACACTAAAAAAAATGAAATATTTGTCAAAATTCGTCGTTTGATAAATCTTCTATCATCCATTCTATAAAAATACCGTAACCTTTAGACGGGTCTGAGGTTAATACATGCGTTACCGCTCCGATAATTTTTCCATTTTGGATTATAGGACTTCCGCTCATACCCTGAACGATACCGCCCGTCATATCAAGAAGTTCTTTATCGGTCACCTTTATGAGCATCCCTTTGGAAGTTTTCATGTTTTGGCGGTAAACTTTTTCTATTTCTATGTCATAAGCTTTTTTACCATTGTCAAGCGTTGTGATTATCTCAGCAGGTCCCTGTACTATTTCATCCTGAGTTGCGATTGGGAGCAAATCAGCGTCGGTAATGTCTAAACCACCATAATAATCCCCATAAATGCCGTAGTCATTATTTTTCACTACCGAGCCGAAAACAACATCCGAAGCAGAAAATATACCTCTTATTTCACCCGGCTTATTCGTTTCGGCTTTTACGACTCTTACTATATCGGCCGATAGAAGCTGTCCCTTATTGACGGGCACTGTCACTCCTGTAGTTATGTCGGTTATAGGGTGTCCAAGCGCCGCAAATGAATTCAGATCTTCGCTGACAAATGTCAGTGTACCTATGCCTGCTACGTTATCTCTCACCCACAAGCCGATTTTATATGTGTCATCGTTTATGTCCTTAATTGGAGTGATAATGAAAGATAATTGTGTATTATCGCGTGAAACGATAATTTCCACATTTTCCCTATCCAATACGTTAAGCAATTCTTTTACTTCAGACGCTTTATTAACCTCTGTACCATTGATTACCTTGACAATATCTCCTTCCCTAATACCTGCCTCTTTCGCAGGCGACAGCCTTTTATTATCTGCCGCGCTTATATCTTCGAATCCAACTGCAATCACACCCGATGTGTCAAGTTTAATGCCTATCAACTCTCCGCCTGTATACAATTGCGAATCAGGCAAAACATTGACCTTGATGTGTTTTATTGGCACTCTGTTTAATATATTTACCGTAAAGTCAAAAACTCCTTCTTTTTCAGAGCA
>CAYTMY010000125.1:0-4816 GCA_964439075.1 uncultured Lachnospiraceae bacterium
TCGCAGGAATATCCCACGGTCGCCTTAGCCTTCATCTTGGGAATGTAGACATTGTCTTTATCTCTGTTTTTAAAGTTCTCAACAGCCATTTTTACTATGGCTTTTGCGTTTTCTCCGGCGTTTTCCGCGCTGAAGCGTATAAATTCGGAATCCGGCATTCTTGCTACGTCGGAAGTCGTGATGAATTTGGTGTGATAGCATTTGCTCAGAGGTCCGAGTGCGGGGAATATGCATTGTACGTCGACTACTATAGCTTCGATAGCCCCTGTAAGCACGCAGTTTTCCTGTTGAAGGAAGTTGCCCGCCATGGGTATTCCGTGACGCATTGCGACTTCGTTTGAAGTACAGCATACGCCCGCTATGTTGATACCCTTTGCGCCCTGCTCTTTGGCAAGTGCGATCAATTCGGGATCTTCCGCATATTCAACGATCATTTCGGAAAGTGAAGGATCGTGACCGTGTACTATTATGTTTACATAATCTTTTTCGATAACTCCGAGGTTTGCTTCGGTATCGACAGGTTTGGGCGTTCCGAACATAATATCGGAAAATTCAGTACCCATCATCGAGCCGCCCCAGCCGTCGCTAAGACCCGAACGCAGAGACTGTTTAATGAGAGCTTCGGGAAGTGAAGAACAACCTATGTGCGTCATGTGCATAGACATCGATACTTCTCTGTCTATCGCTCTCGGCGCTATGCCCATTTTATCCCAGGTTTCCTGCCTTTCGGGAGTTGCGCGTTTTGAGAACTTCTGTGTGCCGAAGGGTTTGCCGTATTCCATAAGACCTTCATAAGCTACTTCATGCGCAAGGTCGTATATATCCTTACCTTCGGTTTCAATATCCCACTCTTTTGCTATTTTGATAAGCTTGTCGGGATCCTTTACCTTATAGTTTCCGTTTGCCGACGTTTGATACAGCGTATGGCAAATTTCACGTCCGTGGTCGGAGTGTGTTGCGGAACCGCCTGCCGTAAATCTGAGATAATTCCTTGCGACTATTCCATGAACGTCGCATCCGCATATTCCCTTGGGGGATTTCGGAGTTATGCGGCAGGGACCCATCGTGCATATTCTGCAGCATACGCCTTCTTCACCGAATTTGCAGTGAGGCGTCTGCTGTTTGACTCTCATTAAATAAGAGTCTGCCCCTTTCTGTTCGCCTTTTTCCAACAGAATTGAATATTCTTTTTCCATTGTTTCGAGCGGTATGAGGTTTTTGGTCGCTTCGTTGATTCTTTTTTCAAGAACTGACATCTTTTCGGACTCCATCTGTAGCCTCCTCCTTGATAGTGTGTTGATTATGATAAATTTCGATTCCAGTGTTCAGTTATTACTCGGAACGAAAATCAGTCAACAAAATTGAATTCATACAATTTTTTGTAAATTACCTTATTACGTCAAAAGTGCCGAGAAAACTCTTCTCAGCACTTATATTTTATCATGAAGAAACAGTCAAAACAAACTATATTTCGACCGTATGAAAAACTTGCACTTCAGCTATGGGGTTTTATTCAAAAAACCGTTCATTTATTTTGAGTTTCACGGTGCAAATTCATTTTGCGGGTCTGAATTTTAAAAAATACTGAATATACAAATATACCTCAAATTATTTTTCGGCTGTGGTGAGCTTACAATCAATGCCCGCAATGCTTCGGTTTTATGTCGAGATGTTTGACACTATGCACAAACAGAGGCTGCAAGCTGCAACCGAAATAATAAAGATTTGGGTTTTTTACAGCATACGCTTTGCAACGCACTAAGGGTTGGAATATAATAATTGTTCAAATCAGATCGGTGGTATTTATTACATGAGAAACGCGAATAAATATGAAATAGATATGTGCAGCGGCTCAATATTAAAAAAAAATGTTTGCCTTTGCGCTTCCTCTTATATGCTCCGGCGTTCTGCAGCTGTTGTTCAATGCGGCGGATATAGTTGTGGTCGGCAGGTTTGCGGGTGATAACTCACTTGCTGCCGTCGGTTCCACCACCTCTCTGATACAACTGTTGGTGAACTTGTTTATAGGACTTTCCGTCGGTGCCAATGTACTCGTCGCGCGCTATTACGGGGCAAAGCAATACGCAAGTTTGAGCAAAACCGTGCATGCGTCTCTCCTTATCGGTGCGGCGAGCGGTCTTTTTATTTCGGCAGTCGGAATGATATTCGCAAAGCCGATACTGATATTAATGCAGACCCCCGCAGATGTGCTTCCTTTGGCTGTGTTGTATATAAGGATATATTTCGGCGGCATGATAGCGACAATGCTCTATAACTTCGGCAGCGCTATACTTCGCGCTGTCGGTGATACAAAGCGGCCGCTTTACTATTTATCGCTTGCGGGCATTATAAACGTTGTTCTCAATTTGATTTTCGTAATAGTTTTTCGTATGGATGTTGCGGGAGTCGCTATAGCAACCGTCATATCTCAGTGTGTTTCCGCATTGCTTGTTGTAAGGTGCTTAATTAAGGAAACTGGTGCTATACATGTAGATATCAGAGCGCTGAAACTTGATAAGGATAAGCTTATAAAAATATTGAAGATAGGGCTTCCTGCAGGCTTTCAGGGTATGTTATTCTCGCTTTCCAACGTTGTCATACAATCCTCAATAAACAGCTTCGGAGCCGTGGTTGTGGCGGGAAATTCAGCCGCTGTGAATATTGAGGGATTTGTATACGCGGCTATGAACGCTTTTTATCAGGCGACTATATCTTTTACAGGGCAAAACCTCGGAGCGGGAAACGCCGAGCGTATCAAGCGAACCGTTTTTACGGGACAGCTTTATGTGGCATTCGTGGGTCTGTTACTCGGCAATGCGGTATACATTTTCGGACAACAGCTGCTTGGTATATATTCGACAAGCGAACCGGTCATTGCCGCTGGTATGCAGAGACTCGGAGTGGTCGCGAAAACGTATGCCGTGTGCGGCATGATGGATGTAATGGTAGGCGCAATGCGCGGTATCGGCTATTCTATCGTGCCGATGATCGTTTCGCTTATAGGCGTTTGCGGCTTCAGACTCGCATGGATAGCTGTCTTGTTTACGAATGAAGCATATCATACGGTAAATACCGTATATGTTTCATATCCGATATCTTGGGCTGTAACTTTTCTTGCCAACGCTGTATTTTTCATTGTGTTTTTCAAGCGTATTTCAAAGAAAAAAGAGGAAACAGAGCTTGTTTTATAGTTGTATTCTAACGCGGCGTAGGGCTTATGTGCTGAAAACAGTAAAAATCGTTTGACAACTGCATACGTTTATGTTATGGTAGGAAAAATCGAATAAATAAATGCCTTGATCGGGAAGAAGTAAGAGTTCGTCAATGCTATCAGAGAGCCGCCGAAGCTGGAAGATGCGGCAGTAAACGCACTGTGAATACATCCCGTTAGCTGCGCACCGAAAGTATGTATGAGTAGGCTGCGACGTAGTCCGCACGTTAAAGCGGCGTAGTTTTTATAACTACCTGAGATCCAATGCCGTAAGGTTTTGGGTGAAAAGGGGTGGTACCACGGTATATCCGTCCTCTGCGCATTATGTGCAGAGGATTTTTATTTTTAAAGTATATGAAAGGGTTCACAGTCATGGTCATTACAGATTTTTTGGAAAGAAACGCAAAGCTTTACGGCAGCGATATCGCTCTTGTGGAGATAAATCCTTCGGATGAGAGGGATAAAGCTTCTACATGGATGGAGTTTAATTTAATAGAGGGTACGGGCGGGTGTAAGTACCGCAGAGAGATGACATGGAGCAGATTTGAGAAAAAGGCGAACCGATTTGCCAATTTGCTTCTTACAAGAGGAGTCAAAAAGGGTGAAAAGGTGGGTATACTGCTCATGAACTGCCTGGAATGGCTGCCGATATATTTCGGGATACTAAAGGCAGGTGCTATAGCCGTGCCTCTGAATTACAGATATACCGCCGAGGAAATAGAGTATTGCTTAAAGCTTGCCGAGGTCAACGTGCTCGTTTTCGGACCAGAATTCACAGAAAGGGTGACGTGCGTTTTGGACAAGCTTACCGATGTGCGAGACTTCTTTTTTGTGGGAGACGATATCCCCGCTTTTGCCGACGGCTACGAAAAATTTGTGAGTTATTGTTCCCCGGTTCCTCCCGCAATAGAGCTTACCGAGGATGATAACGCCGCGATATACTTTTCTTCGGGAACGACAGGTTTCCCGAAGGCGATATTGCATGCGCATAAGGCGCTTGTAAACGCATGCAGAACGGAGCAGGCTCACCACGGACAAACGAGAGATGACGTTTTCCTTTGCATACCTCCGCTGTATCATACAGGGGCGAAAATGCACTGGTTTGGCAGTCTCATATCGGGCAGCAAGGCTGTCATCCTTAAAGGAACAAAGCCCGAATGGATACTCCGAGCCGTGTCGGAGGAGAGGTGTACTATAGTGTGGCTTCTTGTGCCTTGGGCGCAGGATATACTCGACGCCATAGATTCGGGCGAAGTCTCAATTGAAGGAATGCAGCTCGACCAATGGAGGCTGATGCATATAGGGGCGCAGCCCGTGCCTCCCAGTCTTATCAAAAGATGGAGAGAACACTTTCCGAAGCATTCATACGACACCAATTACGGTCTGAGCGAGTCTATCGGACCGGGTTGCGTACACCTCGGAGTTGAGAATATAAATAAGGTAGGCGCTATCGGCGTGCCCGGCTATCTGTGGCAGGCGAAAGTCGTCGACGAAAGAGGTGATGAACTTCCCTCCGAAGAGGTCGGTGAGCTTGCGGTATACGGTCCGGGAGTGATGAAATGCTACTACAACAATCCCGAGGCTACAAAAGAAGTTCTCAGAGAC
>CAYTMY010000126.1:0-3577 GCA_964439075.1 uncultured Lachnospiraceae bacterium
CATACGCTACAGAACGAGAGATATCTCGCGTATCACGTGGGAAAAATGCGCCTGCGGCAGAACGCATCCCCGTATAGCAAGAGTAAAGGCTCGTTCCGATGATATGCTCATAATAAAGGGAGTAAACGTATTCCCCTCACAGATAGAGAGCGTGCTGCTCACAATAGACGAAGTGGAGCCGTACTACAAAATAATCGTCACAAGAGAAAATGCGCTCGATAAAATGCTGTTGCTCGTAGAACTGAGCGATAAGTTCGATTTCGATAAAATATCCTCATTGGAAGGTCTGGCAAAAAAGATAGTGGCAAAAATAGATTCTGTGGTGGGTATCCACCCGGAGGTAAAACTCGTGGAACCTAAGTCGCTTGAACGCTTTGCAGGCAAGGCAAACAGAGTAGAAGACTTGCGTGAAAAATAAAATAAAAACCGACAGCGAAATGCTGTCGGTTTTTTGTGCTTGCTTTAAATAATAAAAACAAGTATAATTGTTCTCGGTCGTACCAAGCGGGGAATCAGCGGCTCCCTGTCACCTGCAATCCGCTATAGCAGGGCCGGACTCCTTCTTTGAGGGTGTGCGCCGTAATAAGAAGAATACAGCCTGTGAGCGTTGAAGCCCGGGTCTCGTGCAGTCCGCCTCTGTGAACCCCGTCAGGTCCGGAAGGAAGCAGCGGCAGCGGATAAGCAGACGTGCCGCGAGTTTTACTGGGCCGAGCAAACTACTGTATTACCTTGTACGGACACCCCCGATAAAAGGTGTACGACCGTAAGAAAAGAGAAATGCAAAGAGTTTAAAAAGAAACGCCGTTGAACTTGTTCAAAAGGCGTTTTTTTCTAAACTCTTTATATGGCGCCCAAAGTTATGAGCGCAGCAAAGCGGAGCGAATAACATTGGACGCCATATTTCAATGCATTTCTCTACTCACGTATGTTCACCCTCCCCTAAAACCCAGCCCCTAAGCCACGAGCGAGCAACGCGAGAGAGTGCCTTTGGGCGATGCCCTTATGCCCTAATACCCAGCCCCAAAGCCACGAGCGAACAACGCGAGAGAGTGCCTTTGGGCGATGCCCTTATGCCCTAAACCCAGCCCCAAAGCCACGAACGAGCAACGCGAGAGAGTGCCTTTGGGCGATGCCCTTACGCCCCCTACGCCCTCATATCCCCCATGATTACAAAAAACATAAAAAGCGGGTCTTACCAAAGACCCGCTTTTATATTACACCAAACTCATTCCGCTACACCGCGTCGGTATGCCTTACAACGCCGTCTTCGCTTCGCAGCGCTTCCAGTTCGTTGTATTCCTCCTGCGTCGGCTGTTCGTCTTCATCTATATCCAAAAACTCATCGGGTATATCCAAATAACTTCTGTCGTGGTCCGGCACTATCTTTGTATAAGCCTTTATGCCCGTTCCCGCAGGTATAAGCTTTCCTATGATAATGTTTTCTTTAAGACCCACAAGCGGGTCTATCTTGCCCTTTACAGCAGCGTCGGTAAGTACGCGCGTGGTTTCCTGGAAGGAAGCTGCCGAAAGGAACGAAGAAGTAGCAAGAGAAGCTTTTGTGATACCCAAAAGTATCCTGTCGCCCTCTGCGGGTTTTTTACCCTCGGCCGTTACCTTTTCGTTTTCCTCCTGCATCTCGAACATATCCACAGTGCTGCCCGAAAGCAGATTTGTATCGCCTCCGTCGGTCACTTTGTATTTTCTGAGCATCTGGCGTATGATTATTTCTATATGCTTGTCGTTGATATGAACGCCCTGCAATCTGTATACCTTCTGTACTTCCTGAAGGATATATCTCTGCACGCTGTCGATACCTTTGATAGCGAGCAGATCGTTCGGGTTGATGCTGCCCTTTGTTATCTCATCGCCTGCTTTAAGGTTGCTGCCGTCGCGCACGAGAAGCGTTTCTCCGAAAGGTATCTCATATTCACGAACTTCACCGTCGCCTGCCGCCACCTGTACGACTCGCATATTCTTTTTGTTCTCTGCAATGGTAACGCTGCCGTCTATCTCGGATATTATCGCCTGTCCCTTGGGGCGTCTTGCTTCGAAAAGCTCTTCTACACGGGGCAGACCCTGTGTAATATCGTCCGCGCCCGCAACTCCTCCCGTATGGAAAGTACGCATCGTAAGCTGTGTTCCGGGTTCGCCTATCGACTGTGCCGCTATAGTACCCACCGCTTCGCCGATGTTGACGGTATCCATAGTGGTAAGGTCGGTACCGTAGCATTTCTGACATACGCCCACCTTACTCTTGCAGTTGAACACCGTTCTTATCATTACCTTCTTAATACCCGCGGCAACTATCTTGTCGGCCATTGCAACCGTAATAAGCTCGTTTTTGCCTATTATCAGTTCCTTTGTTGACGGATTGAATATATCTTCAAAGGAATATCTTCCCACCATACGCTCGCGCAGCGACTCTATCACGTCGTTGCCGTTCTTTATCGGAGCAACTTCGAAACCTACCTCTGTGCCGCAGTCGTCCTCACGTATGATTTGGTCTTGGCTGACGTCGACAAGCCTTCGCGTAAGATAGCCCGATTCGGCCGTTCTGAGCGCCGTATCGGCAAGTCCTTTTCTGGCTCCGTGCGAAGAAATGAAGAATTCCAGCACGTCGAGTCCTTCACGGAAGTTTGAACGTATGGGAAGCTCTATTATCTCGCCTTTCGGGCTCGCCATAAGGCCTCGCATACCGGCAAGCTGTCTTATCTGGTTCTGGCTTCCTCTGGCGCCGGAGTTTGCCATCATGTTGATGGGGTTCTTCGGGTCGAGGTTGCTCATCAGAGCGGCGGTAACGTCGTTTGTCGCCTGCGTCCATATATCGATAGTCTTGCGCTTGCGTTCGTTGTCTGTGTAGAAGCCTCTCGCATACTGCGAATAAATCTTATCAACTTCCTTGTCGGCTGCCGCAAGTATCTCCGCCTTCACTGCGGGCACCTGCATGTCCGCAACGCCTATCGTAGTGGCGCTTATGGTCGAATAGTGGAAGCCGTTGCTCTTTATATTGTCGAGCACTATAGAGGTCTTTGCGGGACCGTAGGCTATAAAGCACTGGTAAACTATCTTCGAGAGCATACCCTTGTCGACTACGCAATCTATCTCGAGCTTAAACATGCTTTCAAGCGAATCTCTCTGAACAAAGCCGAGACCCTGCGGTATTATCTCGTTGAAGAGGAATCTGCCCACGCTGCTTTCAATTATGCCGCTGTGCATCTCGCCTTCATATTCGCGCTGAACTCTGACTTTGACCTTGGCGTGTATATCGACCTCGTGGTTTGCATAGACCATTTCCATTTCGGCAAGGTCGGTGAACACCATGCCCTCGCCATTGGCTCCGTCTTCGGTTATCGTCATGTAATACGAACCGAGTATCATATCCTGTGAAGGCGACACTACAGGCATTCCGTCCTGAGGCTTGAGTATATTGTATGCGGCAAGCATAAGAAGCCTTGCTTCTGTCTGCGCCTCCACCGAAAGAGGTACGTGCACTGCCATTTGGTCTCCGTCAAAGTCGGCATTGTATGCCGTACATACCAACGGATGCAGTTTTATGGCTCTGCCCTCCACGAGAATC
>CAYTMY010000126.1:3587-4815 GCA_964439075.1 uncultured Lachnospiraceae bacterium
AGCATTACGGGGTGGTCCTTAATAACGTCGTCAAGCACATCCCATACTATCGGGTTGAGTCTTTCGACCTTTCTCTTGGCGCTCTTTATATTCTGGTCGTGTTTTCTCTTTACAAGCTCTCTCATAACGAAGGGCTTGAACAGCTCTATAGCCATTTCCTTGGGCAGACCGCACTGATACATCTTCAGTTCGGGACCTACCACGATAACCGAACGTCCGGAATAATCGACGCGCTTGCCGAGAAGATTCTGTCTGAAACGACCCTGCTTACCTTTGAGCATATCCGACAAGCTTCGCAAGGGTCTGTTTCCGGGACCCGTTACGGGGCGTCCGCGTCTGCCGTTATCGATAAGAGCGTCGACGGCTTCCTGTAACATTCTCTTTTCGTTCTGTATGATTATATCGGGAGCTTCGAGTTCGAGCAGTTTCTGAAGCCTGTTGTTTCTGTTTATAACTCTTCTGTAAAGGTCGTTCAAATCGCTTGTGGCAAAACGTCCGCCGTCAAGCATGACCATAGGTCTCAAATCGGGAGGTATTACGGGAACCGCGGTAAGCACCATATCGCACGGTGCATTGCCCGATTTTCTGAATGCCTCCACTACCTCAAGCTTTCTTATCGCCTTAGCTTTTTTCTGTCCTCCGCTGAGGGTGATGAGTTCCTTCAGGTTTTCGCTTTCCGCGTCAAGGTCGATTTTATTGAGCAGATCGAGCACTGCCTCCGCTCCTATTTTCGCTTCGAACTCGTCGCCGAACTTCGTCTTGTTTTCCTTATATTTGTTCTCGGATAGTATCGTCTTGGGTTCAAGAGGCGTATTTCCCGGGTTTGTGACAATATACGATGCGAAGTATATGACCTTCTCAAGCTCTTTAGGAGAAAGGTCGAGAAGCACTCCTATTCTGCTGGGGCTGCCCTTGAAGTACCAAATATGCGTTACGGGAGCGGCAAGCTCTATATGCCCCATGCGTTCGCGGCGCACTTTGGATTTGGTGACCTCCACTCCGCAGCGGTCGCATATAACGCCTTTGTTTTTTATCTGCTTATATTTTCCGCAGTGGCATTCCCAGTCCTTCATCGGTCCGAAAATACGCTCGCAGAAAAGACCGTCTTTTTCGGGCTTTGAGGTCCTGTAGTTTATCGTTTCGGGTTTTTTCACTTCGCCGTAAGACCATTCTCTTATCTTATCGGAAGATGCAAGCCCTATTCGTATTGCTTTAAAATCATTTAACT
>CAYTMY010000127.1:0-4760 GCA_964439075.1 uncultured Lachnospiraceae bacterium
TAAGTCATTACGATAATTTCTATTCAACAATTGAAATGCCTTCAAGTGAGAATGTCGGTGTGAAAATTAATATTGCAAGATATATTGATTCTAACAACCAGATATATAACTTAAAAACCAGAAAAATAAATGGATCAGCTTTCAACGATGTGGCACCTCCGCAAAATGCGGCCGAAATCCACGCTGTTACATTCACTGATCCAACTAATGATAGTATAGACGAACAGTCGGAAAATGTCAACAATTCTAATAAAAACACAACTAATTCAAAGCGACAGAACCTTGACGTGCAGATAGAAGGAACGATGAACGCGAAGAAGTCTCCCACACAGTCAATGAGAGTAGCTTCAACAAGTGCGCAGGCTCCGATAGAGGATATAGCAAAGAAATCACAGAACAAGCGTATCGATGTACTTACCGATATGGTGAGGCGTTCGGGGCAGGCTGCCGAATCAATGATAACAGGCAGCGCACAGCGTGATTATTACGGTGCGCGCGTCGGACGTACGCTGAATCAGATTAAAAGTGATATTGAGGCGAAGGGGAAAGGATTCTATGATGATAATAAATATCGCCTGCAATTTTTTATTCAAATAAACACATTATATGATATAATCTTTAAAAAGAGAAGCGCTGATAAAATGGCTAATAAGAGATTGGATGTTACACTTTTCGAGACAGAAAAAGTAAAAAGCAGAGAAAAAGCAAGAGCCTTGATAATGGAGGGTTGCGTTTTTGTTAACGGACAAAAAGCGGATAAACCGGGCTATCCCATAAAAGCAGGGGATATAATAGAGCTGAAAGAAGATACATGTCCATTCGTAAGCAGAGGTGGTTTAAAGCTGCAAAAAGCGCTTCAAATATTTAATATTGACCCTTCCGGTATGACAGCGCTTGATATCGGAGCTTCTACGGGAGGTTTCACAGACTGTTTGCTTCAGCATGGTGCAAAAAAAATTTATTCCGTGGATGTAGGCTACAACCAACTCGCATACAAACTTCAAACCGACGAACGCGTAATAATGTTCGAGCGCATGAATTTCAGATATATGCCTGCAGAGCTTATACCTGACAGTATAGATATTGCAGTAATGGATGTTGCTTTTATATCAATCACCAAGTTATGCTCAAATTTAAAAAATTTTACAGACGAACATAGCGAGTTGATATTTCTCATCAAACCCCAATTCGAAGCAGAAAGAGATATGATAGGTAAAAATGGCGTGGTTCATAGCGCTAAAGACCATATTTCCATAGTCAACAATGTTATAGAAAAACTTTTTGCGGAGGGTTATTATTTAAACCGGTTGGATTTTTCCCCCATAAAGGGACCAAAGGGCAATATAGAATTTATTTCACGTTTCTCAAGAAATATAACACTAAAAGCGGAAAATACAGCGCAGACAGTTAAAGACTGCGTTATACAGGCTCATGAGGAATTAAAAATATGAAATGCTTATTATTTTCCAACAGCGACAAAGATAAAGATTTATTAATAACAAAAGATGCAGTAAGTTATTTGAGTTCACATGCATGTGAATGTACTATCTTTGATAGTAGCTTATCCTTCGGCACAGTGAAGTATGATTTTGCTTTGGTTGTGGGAGGCGACGGAACTTTCTTACGGGCAGCGCAGATATGTTGCAGATATGAAATACCTATAGTGGGAATAAACCTTGGTAAAATGGGTTTTTTGACCGTTGTAGAAGCTGATAATATGCAAGCGGAGTTAAATAAGATACTTACCAATCATTACATTATCAATGAACGAATGATGATAGAGTTATACGATGACAATAAAGTATACGGCACCGCCCTGAATGACGTCGTTTTCAAGCACCTTTACGGTAAAGGAGTGGGTAATTTTAAAATATATGTAAACGATTGCCTCTTAAGCGACTTTTACGGAGACGGCTTGCTTATTTCGGCGCCTACAGGCTCAACGGCCTATTGCCTTTCGGTAGGAGGTCCTATAGTAAATCCCAACTGCGACATAATTTTGATACAGCCAATATCTCCGCATTCGCTTAATTCAAGGACTATTATTATAAATCCAAATGAAAAAGTCAGCGTCGTATGCGATCCATCAGACACTTTTATCGGTTATGACGGACAGGAGGTAAAACCTCAAAACAATTGTCTGAATATTAGGAAAAGCACCTTAAAATGTAAAATAATACAATTTGACGATTACAATTTTTACTCCGAAGTTTATAATAAAATACAATGAAACGGGAGATTGCACTGTGAAGGTTGAAAGACAAGCTACCATACTCAGATTGATACAAGACCATGACATAGAAACACAAGAAGAACTTACCGAGCTCTTGCAGAGAAACAACTTTAACGTTACGCAGGCTACCGTGTCAAGAGATATAAGGGATTTGAAGTTAATAAAGGTGATGACTGAAAATAATATCTACAAGTATTTTTCACCTTCACCCAGCGATATACACTTCGACGATAGAATTCTTGATATATTTCGCCAAGTAGTGCTGAAGGTGGATTATGCCGGCAACTTTATATGCCTGCACACGATCAGGGGAATGGCAAACGCCGCCGCTGTTACTATAGATTCAATAATGTATTCCGAGATACTCGGCTGCATAGCTGGCGATGATACCATATTTGTTTTAACCCGAAACGAAGAAAAAGCCGCTGAATTAGTTAATTATTTTAAAACAATAATAAAATAAGGTCAAGATATGCTGTTATCACTTAATATCAAAAATTTTGCAATCATAGATTCAATAAGCATAGATTTTTCGGAAGGAATGAACACGCTTACCGGCGAGACCGGTGCGGGTAAATCCATTGCGATAGGCGCCTTGTCGCTTGTATTGGGTTACAGGGCTAATATCGATGCGATAAGGACAGGGGAGATAAAGACCTCAATTCAAGCTTTGTTTTCCATAGAGCACATGACAGAAACATTAAATGAGATACTCAATACCTATTCTATTGATAATGAAGATAATACCCTGCTCATAAGCAGAGAACTTTACATAAACGGTAAAAATATATGCAAAGTCAACGGTGTGCTGGTAAACGTATCTGCATTAAAACAGATAGGACTTCTTCTTGTGGATCTGCACGGACAACATGAGCATCAAAAACTCCTCAGTCCCGAAACGCATATTAAACTTTTGGACGCTTTCGGAAGTACGGAGATAGGCACTTGCAAACAAGAGGTAAAATATTTATATAATTTAATGGAAACAGCTTATGAAAAATTGAACACTATTTCCGATGATTATAAAAGACAAAAAGAAAAGAAAGATGAATATTCATCTAAATTAGCCGAAATAAATGAAGCAAATTTATCCTTGGGTGAAGACGACGCGCTTGAAAAGAGGATTAAACTACTGCAAAACAGTGAAAAGATATTTGCAGATATAGAACAAAGCTACAATTATCTTTACAATGATGATAAAAGCATTTCCTATATGCTTAAACAAATTGTATCCAATCTTCATTCCGCAAAAGAAATCGACGAAACTTTGGGTGAACTTTTTACTGCTGTAAGCGACGCATCAATCGTTTTGGATGATGCTGTATTTACTTTGCGAGATTATAAAGAATCCATAGAATTTGATCCCGATGAATTAGATGAGATACACGCAAGGTTAAATAAGATAAATAAACTGAAACAAAAATACGGTTTCAACATAGAGGAGATTATAGCCGAAGCAAACAAAATGCAAGCTTCATTGCAGCTGATAGAAAATATAGACGACGAACTGAAAAACGCTAAAATAGACTATGAAGAAAAGAGAGCGGCATTTATCACTCATGCGAAGGAATTGTCGACACTCAGACAAAAGACTGCTCAAAAGCTCTCTGAAGACCTTTGCGAGAATCTCAGCTTATTGGCAATGCCAAACACTCGTTTTGACGTGATGTTTAAACAACTTGCGGAGGAAAGATATTCTGCTGATGGCATCGATTCCGTTGAGTTTATGATATCGACAAATGCCGGTGAAGAATTAAAACCATTATCAAAAATAGCATCGGGAGGAGAGGTCTCTCGAATAATGCTTTCTATCAAAAGAATTCTTGCGGAAGCCGATAAAACAGGCACGCTCATTTTTGATGAAATAGACACGGGTATCAGCGGGCGAACAGCTCAAACTGTGGCGGAACAAATGTACTCATTGAGCAGAACACATCAAATAATATGCATTACGCACTTACCTCAGATTGCATGCATGGCAGATGCTCACTATACGGTGGGTAAACATGCTGAAGATGGTAAAACTTTTACCACATTTACTGCGCTTGACCCCGTGACGCGCCAAGAAGAATTGGCGAGAATGCTTGGCGGAGTGGAAATAAGCAACACTGCGCTGGAGCATGCCGCAGATATGCTTGAACAAGCAGATTTGTATAAGAAAAGTTCTTTTTTTACACTCTGATAATATAATTTAATATTCTATATTATAAATTTTTCTGTTATACATGTATTATTTGTCGCACAAAATGACAAAATAACCGCATGGAAAAAAACAGAAGAATTTATTTTATCGCGGGATTTATCACGATACTTTTGGCACTATCTTACTTTATGCTCACCTTCACTCGTACAGAATATATAAATATCATCGCAGGGAAAGAGACCGGCGTTATTATCGACGCCTTTGGCAGTGAGATTGTACTTTCGCAAAAAGATAAAGTGATTAAAGTAAACGGGAAGCTGTCCAATGAGTATAAAGTCGACGCAAATAAAAAATTATCTTTTTAATCATAATATTTCTCCTTTT
>CAYTMY010000128.1:0-4753 GCA_964439075.1 uncultured Lachnospiraceae bacterium
CCATGGAATTGAGGCGCGGCGACACGACTAACCTCGGAGTAGGTATGTCCTCCGACGTTGCGAATATAGCGGCGGAAGAGGGTTATTCGGACGCTATAACCCTTACCGCGGAAAGCGGCATGGTAGGCGGAGTTCCCTCTGCTCTTCCGAATTTCGGCAGTTCTTACAACCCGCAGGCGACAATAGAACACGGCAGTATGTTTGACTATGTCGACGGCGGAGGCATGGATATGAGCTGCTTGGGTATAGGGCAGGTGGACGGCGAAGGCAACAACAACGTCAGCAAAATGGGCACGCGCCTTACGGGCCCCGGCGGGCTGATAAATATATGCAACTGCACCAAAAAACTCGTGTTCTGCGGCACTCTTATGAATAAAGCCGAATTTAAGATAGAGGACGGCAAAATCACCGTAGTCAAGGAAGGCGTCTCCAGAAAATTTGTCGATAAAGTAGACCAAATAACCTTCTCGGGCAAATACAAGAAGGATTCGCAGGAGGTCATGTACGTGACGGAACGCTGCGTGTTTAAGCTGATAGACGGTAAAATGGTGCTTACGGAAATTGCCCCGGGCATCGACCTTCAAAAGGATATTCTCGACCAAATAGGCTTTGAGCCCGTCATATCGAAGGAGCTGAAAACCATGGACGAAAAGATATTCAGGGAAAAATGGGGCGAGCTGGGTAAATACGTAGATATGCAATGAGAAATGCAAGGATGCGAATAATCCTCGGGCGCTTCGCCTGCTAATAAGCCCGAAGAATATGAAGCAGACTTATGTGGGAAATGCCATACAGAAGGTTTCGCGGTGTGAAATTTCTGTATGGCGGAATTTTTATCAGAGAGGACAGGTCTCAATCAAAGAGACCTGTCCTCTCTGATAAATAACGGAAGCAACCCCTAAGCCGCGCATTCAAAAAAATTTTAAAAACCACTTGACAAACCTCTTTATGCGGTGTAGAATGCAAAACATTAAAAGACAAAGACGTCTCAGAAGAAATTCCGAGGCGTCTTTTTCTTTTATAAATATATTTACGGAGGATGAGAAAATGACGGCAATCATCGAATCGATCAACACGACGTGGGTACTCGTAGCGGCGGCTTTGGTGTTCTTTATGCAGGCGGGCTTTGCTATGGTGGAAACGGGATTTACCCGCTCGAAAAACGCGGGCAACATCATAATGAAAAACCTCATGGACTTCTCGATAGGCGCGCCCATTTACTGGATAGTGGGTTTCGGGATAATGTTCGGAACGGGCAGCGGGGTTTTCGGGGCGCTGGATATATTTACACAGGGGGATTATACGGCTATACTTCCCGAGGGAGTAAGCATGTGGGCATACTTCATCTTTCAGACTGTATTTTGCGCAACGGCGGCTACGATAGTATCGGGCGCTATGGCGGAACGAACGAAGTTCTCCGCATACTGCATATACAGCGCTCTTATAAGCCTGTTCATCTACCCGATATCGGGTCACTGGATATGGGGCGGCGGCTGGCTTTCGCAGATAGGTTTTCATGATTTTGCGGGTTCCACGGCGGTACACATGGTAGGCGGAGTGGCGGCGCTTATAGGCGCGGCGATGCTCGGACCGCGTATCGGCAAATATGATAAGGACGGCAAGCCGAGAGCCATACCGGGGCATTCTCTTACGCTCGGCGCCTTGGGCGTATTCATTCTGTGGTTCTGTTGGTTCGGCTTCAACGGCGGCTCTACCGTATCAATGACGGGTGAAGCGGCAGCTTCGGCAGGTAAGATATTTACCACCACCAACCTTGCGGCGGCTGTGGCTACAGTCACCGTAATGCTGATAACGTGGATAAAATACAAAAAACCGGACGTATCCATGACGTTGAACGGCACGCTTGCGGGCTTGGTTGCAATAACGGCGGGCTGCGATACGGTATCTCCCGCATCAAGCGCCATTATCGGCATAATAGCGGGCTTCGCGGTGGTATACGGCATAGAGTTTGTGGATAAGAAATTAAAGGTGGACGACCCCGTCGGCGCGGTAGGCGTACACGGACTAAACGGAATGCTCGGCACGCTTTTGGTGGGCTTGTTCTCAAACGGAGAAGGCACCGAAACGGCGGGACTTTTCTTCGGAGGCGGTTTTAAGCTTCTGGGTATACAGGCGCTCGGCGTGGTAAGCGTGGCGGCATGGACGGCAGTTACGATAACGATAGTATTCTTTGTAATAAAAAAGACGATAGGGCTGAGAGCTTCTCGCGAGGACGAGATAAACGGTCTGGATATTTCGGAACACAACCTTGCTTCAAGCTATGCGGACTTCATGCCCGCCAATAACCTCATAGGCGAACTTGCGGACGCTCCGCAGGAGGCAAACGCTTCCGTAAGTATGGAAAAAGCGGTTCCCGTAACGGTGGTGTCCGAGGTGAAGGAGGGCAAAGACGAATTCACCAAGGTAGCTGTGATATGCTCGCAGGATAAATTCGAAACGCTCAAAAATGCGCTGAACGATATAGGAGTGACGGGCATTACGGTAACGCAGGTGCTGGGATGCGGCATTGAAAAGGGCATGCCGAAGTATTACAGAGGCGCGCCTGTCAGCATGATACTGCTGCCGAAGGTGAAGGTGGAAGTAATTGTGTGCGCCGTTCCCGTCGAGACTGTGGTGGAGGCTGCAAAGAAAGCTCTTTACACGGGCAACATCGGCGACGGCAAGATATTCGTTTACGACGTAAAGAACGTCATAAGAGTGCGCACCGGCGAAGAAGGCTACGACGCATTGCAATAAACACATAAAGATTAAAAGGATTTTCAAAGAGGACAGGTCTTGTTTCATCAAGACCTGTCCTCTTTGTTAAAAACATTCCTTTTTACAGCCCGTTAGCTTCCACGCCATGCACAGCTTGTTCATAAGTAAACTGTTCGTACAGCAGCTGGTCGATAAGCCCGTCTCTCGAAAACGAAGAATAAGATAAGTAGGATTTCGCTTTCTTTACCGCCTGTTCGTTCCAGTCAGCCCCGCAATTATCCACTCCGTATACAGCTTGTTCGTGCGTGAATTGTTCATATTCCAGTTGTTCGATAAGTCCTAGGTATGAAAAAGAAGAGTAATCGAGGTACGATTCCGCCTTTTCCAACGCCTGTTCGTTCCAATCCGCTCCGCAATGATCGACGCCGTAAACCGCTTCTTCATGAGTGAATTTTTCATATTCGAGCTGTTCGATAAGTCCCAAATATGAAAATGACATTGATTTTAAATAGGACTTGGCTTTTGTGACGGCATTTTTTTGTCCCGTAGTAGCTTTTGAGTCTGCGGTGCTTTCGGAATTCGAGGCGGAGCTCCTTTGTGAAAGCTTATTGTTGTCCTCTGTGCGCTGCGAGTCGGAGGTAGAAGGCTTTGCGGGCGTATTGTCCGAGCTACGGTCTCTGTCGAGTCCCGCTCCGATTACTCCGAAGATGAATAACGCCACTAATACCCAAAACCACCATTTTGTAAATACGGGAGATTTTATGCGCGTCGGAGTTCGTCCGTTTGTGTATGCGGGTTCATTATAATAAGCATAGTTTTGCGCCCGATTTTCGGGCGGAGTTTCCGTAGTATTATCCGACTGAGCAGAGGTGCCGCAGTAGGGGCAGAAATTTCCATCAAAATCGGCGTTGCAGTTATTGCATTTCATAATCGGTGAGTTTCCTTTTCGCGATGTTATGTACATTATATTTATATATATAATATCATAATAATACCTAAAATTTCAATAATACCTAAGTATAATATATCCATTACATATAATTTACCGATATTTGATTTCTTGCGTACGTGAATATTGCTGTGCAAGCACAAGCAGAACGAAATAAATGCTTGTAAATGTATTCGTTTTGATGTAATATAAGCTGTAAATAAGAAGCGATGAAGCGATGAGTACCCCCGTATCCGCTCTACAGAGAAGCGGCGCAGGCTGAGAGCCGCCAACGGAAAAGGGCGAATATGGTCGCGGAGCTACCCGCTTGCGAGCCCCCCGTGGGCAAGCTTAGGGCGTACAAGGGCACGTTACAGCCCCATGAGAGGACAAAACGTCAATAAGGGTGGTACCGCGGTAACTCATCGTCCCTTAGCTGATGTTTTCTTTTTTTATACGGAGGATAGCATGGAAAAAATACCTTACTACATTTCAACGGCAATAGCCTACACCTCAGGCAAACCGCATATAGGAAATCTTTATGAGATAGTGCTTGCCGATTCCATAGCGAGATATATGCGTCTTGAAGGAAGGGACGTGTATTTTCAGACGGGCACCGACGAGCACGGTCAAAAGATACAGACGAAAGCGGAAGCGGAGGGCATCACTCCCAAAGAATTTACTGACCGCACCGCAAAGGAGATACAGCGCAACTGGGATTTGATGAATATCAGTTACGACCGCTTTGTGCGCACCACCGACCCCGCTCATGAAAAAACCGTACAAAAGATATTCAGAAAACTGCACGAGCAGGGCGATATCTACAAGGGCGAATACGAAGGTATGTATTGCGAGCCGTGTGAATCGTTTTTCACAAAATCACAGCTTGTCGAAGGCAAATGCCCGGACTGCGGCGCTGAGGTCAAATATGCGAAGGAGGAGGCTTATTTCTTTAGGCTTTCCAAATATCAAAAGCAGCTCGAGGAATACATCGAAGCGCATCCCGACTTTATTCAGCCCGAAAGCCGCAAAAACGAAATGCTCAATAATTTCATCAAACCGGGTCTGAAAGATCTGTGCGTATCACGCACGTCCTTCGACTGGGGC
>CAYTMY010000129.1:0-4739 GCA_964439075.1 uncultured Lachnospiraceae bacterium
TTAAGCGCTTTAAAGAGCGCAAAAGCGGGCGTTTTGTATTTTTATATTTCACATTTTATTAAAAATTATTTGCTTGACCGCATACGTATTCTATCGCATGAGTGCGTAGCGGTTGTTCGTTAAGCTTCTTGCTTCGTGCGTCTGCGAACGGGTCTTTTTGCTGCTCTGCGTTTTTTTCGCCGACGTTTCCTTTTCGGAAGCGAATCCGTATAAAGCAGGCTGCATACGAGCGAGGTGAGCGGTATGGTGAGTATGAGCCCGAAGCTGCCGATGAGCGCCTGAAGAATATCCACCACTATCATTTCGGTATTGAAGATATAAAGAAGCGAATCCGAAAAGTTCGCAAACAAAAGCAGCACCACAGAAAGGGAGCTTCCTATATATGCGAGTATAAGAGTATTCGTCATAGTACCCATAACGTCTCTGCCTATAGTAATGCCGGAGCGGAAAATGGCTTCCTTTGAGTTATCCTCCGCACGCAGGGATATTTCGGAAAGAGAGGAGGCTATGTTTACGGCAACGTCCATTATCGCGCCTATCGCGCCTATTATCATCGCGCCGTATATTATTGCCTTTAAGTCTATCGGATTGGCAGTATTGAGGTGTGTAAGGAAAATGGACTGTTCGTCCACAACGCCTGTCAGGTTCAAAAGCCCGCTTATGGAAACTATCAATATCCCGCTTGAAAGTATCCCTCCGAAACAGCCGATAGCCGCGGCGAGGCTCTTTTTGTTTGCGCCGTTTACGAGCAAAAGAGTCATTACCACAATATAGATGCATACTATCAATGCCCATACATATACGTTTTTTCCCGCCAGCACTGCGGGCACAAAAACGGAAAAGATAGCCAGTATGGTAAATATGAGCGACAGTATGGTGCTTACGCCGTTGAAATGCCCGAATATTATGAGCAGCGCGGCGAAAATGATGCCGAGAACGATGAGAATAGTCGTGCGGTTGTAAAGTACGCATTCCCATTCGCTGCCGCCCGTATCTCCGATTATCACATTATCGCCGACTTCCACCTCCTTGAGATCGCTGCTCAAAGAGGGGTCGATGAGCTGATGAGCTCTGACTATAGTGGATTTTTTGCTGCCCGAAAGAAGCTTTGCTTTGAATTGTATATCGGTAACGGTATATTTTTCTTCGGTATAGCCCTGCTGTTCCTTCTTTACGCTTACTATCTGCGTCACCTCGGCACGGGCGTAGGTTATCCCCTGCGACTGCAATACGCCGCTCATGTCTTTTTGCATAAGTGCGTTGCAGCCGAATATAAACGCCGCGCTGCATATTACGGTGAGTATGTAAATTATTATTTTCTTTGTCATATAAAACCGCCTTGCGTTACGTAACAATATTGTAACACATACATATTTTATTTGCAAAGCGGTTTACATAAGTCGGAGCAGCTTTGCATTATGCGATGAGCGAATACGCTCCCGGCGAAAGAGTATGGATATCCATTCCTCTGTATTGGAGCGCTTCGGCAAGGTGCGCAACGCTTATGTTTTCCTCGGCTTTTAAATCTGCGATAGTACGCGCAAGGCGCAGTATCCTGTGGTAGGCGCGCGCTGAAAGGTCGTACATATCGAAGGCAGCCTTCATCAGCGAATGCTCCTCCTTGCCCAAGCGGCAGTATTTTTCGAGCAGCAGGGAGCTCAATTGCGAGTTGTTGAGTATTTTTTCGCTCTCATATCGTTCAAGCTGCAGTTTTCTTGCCGCGTCGACCCTTTTGCGTATGCTTTCGCTCGTTTCGGCATTATTGTTTTTATTTGTCAGTTCGTCGAAATTTTCCACATTCACGGTAGCCACTATATCTATTCTGTCCAGCAGCGGACCGCTTATTTTGTGGTGGTAGCGCTCTATGGCCGCCGCCGAGCACGTACAGCGGTGGCGCTTGTCGTGCAGGTAACCGCATGGGCAGGGGTTCATGCTTGCCAGCAGCATAAAGTCCGCGGGGTATTCCAGCGACGCGTTTACCCGCGAAAGCATTACTTTGTTGTCCTCCATGGGCTGACGAAGCACTTCGAGCGCCGCTTTGGGAAATTCGGCAAATTCGTCAAGGAACAATACTCCCGCGTGAGCAAGGGAAACTTCGCCCGGCTTTGGTATGCGTCCGCCGCCCACCAAAGCTATGGGAGAGCAGGTGTGATGTACCGCTCTGAAGGGTCTGCTCGTTACAAGGGGCGAGTCGCGCATTATCATTCCCGCCGCCGAATACAGCATAGTCACGTCTATGCTCTCGCTTCTGCTCATCGAGGGCAGTATGGTGGGCATTCGCCGCGCAAGCATAGTTTTCCCGCTTCCCGGAGGACCCACCATGAGCATGTTGTGCGCTCCTGCCGCTGCAATTTCCATGGCGCGTTTGATGTGCTGCTGTCCTCTTACTTCGCAGAAATCCACGCCGTAGCCGCATTCCGCTTCTTTTATGAGATCGTCTTCTGCATAAGGTTCGATATCGAGCAGCCCCGCTATAAAGTTCGCCGCCTGTTTTATATCCCTTACGGGGTATACCTGCGCGCCGCTTGCAAGAGAAGCTTCCTTTGCGTTTTCGCAGGGCAGTAAAAATTTCGTAAAGCCTCTTTTCACCGCGTCGGCGGCCATTGGCAGAACTCCCCTTACGGGTTTAAGAGTTCCGTCAAGCGACAGCTCTCCCATTATGATAAATTCGGAAAGGTCATGCTTGGCAAGGAGCTGTCCCGATGATATCAGAAGCCCTATTGCCAGCGGCAAATCGAACAGAGAGCCTTCCTTTTTTATATCGGCGGGAGCCAGATTCACCGTAATTTTGTTTTGCGGGAAAGAAAAGCCGTTGTTTTTCAGGGCGCCCGTCACGCGCTGCTCCGCTTCGCGCACCGCGCCCTCCGCAAGCCCTACCATAAAGAAAGAGCTTTGTCCGCTGTTTACATCCGTTTCCACGGTTATCGTTTCGGCATTCATACCGAAAAGTGATGAAGAAAATATCTTTGAAAGCATTTTTTTACCTCCTAATATACAATTACCGCGCAAACTGAAAATTCCCTTTTTATTTATGAACTTTTTTTTCGTATCTTCATATTATGTAAATGAAAATGATTACTTATCACAGCAAGGAGGAAAACAACTTGGAAGACAGATTGAATACCTCGGCGAAAAGATGCGTCGATTGTCTTGTGGAAAAAAAGGTCTACGACTCATGCAGCAAGAGGGAGTGTCTGGAGAATCTTCTGTTCAGTATAGACCTGCCGAACGGGGAGCTCGAAGACTATTGTTACATGCACACCGAATTTTCGGCGGCGAGGGTGGAGAGGTACGAAAACCAACCGTACTTTACCGAAAAGGACGATAATTACGCCATACTCAAGGCAGTTTTGGGAGTGGACGTGTACGTTGTACTTAAAAGAAAATGCGACAGGGCTATATTCAGGCTTCCCGCTTTGCCCATGTGCGCAAATGAAGTCCAAAAGGACAATACCGTACGTATACCCGTAGAACTTACCGTCTACGCGCCCAAAACATATTTGCGACAGGGAAGGTTCTATCCCTTTGCGGAGAGCCTGGTCGAAACAGGCTGCGTGAGCGTTGCCGACTGTAACACGCTTCGTATGTCGCTCGGATTTTTCTTTATAGTGAAGGTGGTTTCCGACGTGCAGCTCAAGGTGCCGAATTTCGGCTTCTGCGAAGTGCCGCCCGAATGCTGCGAGGAACCCTGCGATATCAATTTCTGCCAGACGTTTCTTGACGAAGCTGTCACGCCTTTTCCGCAGTTTTTCCCTTCGGAATTGGGCTGAAGAGCCTGAAATCGAATAGATCCCCCTTATCGTGTGTGATAAGGGGATTTTTATTGTGAAAGAAAACGCTGTGCTTTATTCAGCAGTACATCGGTCGGCAGTTGTCTTTGGCATGTCTCGTACAAAACGCAATAAAAAGGCAGACTCCGCGGAGTCTGCCTTTTTAGCTTCACTACTATTTTTTCAGATACTTATTTATTATCTCCGAGACCTTTCGTGCGCAAAATGCCACGGTCAGTACTCCCGCAAGCAAAAGCAGGGTTCCTCCGAGCTCACCCTCCAAATTGAGGAGCCGCGGAAGAAATACCGCAACGGCGATTCCCGCAAACGTAAGGAAGGTATACAACAAAGTATCCGCCCGTTTGAATATCTGACCGAAAGTGAGCGAATTTTTTTTATCCTTTGCGTTTTGTGCGCTCTGCGGAATATTCTTTTTTTTATTGCTTTGCTTTGCCATGGCGGCTTATTTTTTCCCGTCCATTATTTTTATTATCCTCTCGCTTGCCGAAAAGGATATTACCGCGCCTGCAAAAATAGCCAGCATTTGCAGCATGGGAATACTCTTTAAAAGCGTGCCGCCCAAAAAGGCTATGAGCACTCCGCCTAAAAGAACAAGCAGAGCCGCCTGAATATCGGGGTTGCGCAAAAGCTCTCCTATTGAAGGGGGTGCGCCTTTTTTATTGTTGTTTGAGCTCATCGGGTACTTCTCCTATTCGTTCATAAACGCTTATGCGCATTTATATATCGTATTTCACTTGTGTTTACTACTATACCATACACAGGTCAAAAAAGTACATTTTTTAATATTTATTTCAATATTTCGCTTGCCGTATATCAATACAGTGTATGCTTGCGCGTTGTTCGTGAGAACAAAAATGCCGTAACGGGCATACACAGACATACTGCGAGTATCACGCAAAGGAGCCTGAAAAGCTGCGTTGCGATGAAATTCATGTTCAAAAGCTGATT
>CAYTMY010000130.1:0-1297 GCA_964439075.1 uncultured Lachnospiraceae bacterium
TCTTTACTCCGGGAAACAGAAAGGAAGCTCCCTTTGCGTGCGCGCTCAGCTCGCTCATGGAGGCGTTTGCGAATTCGATGGTGTTGCGCCCGTAGCCCGTAGCCATGATATAGCTCATGTCTTCAAGCGAAAGGCCGCTCTCTTTAAGCGCCGACTCCACAGTTCTTGCGGGGCCGCTCGTTCCCGTGCCGACGGGTATGACGTTTTTGGTCACTATCTCTTTGTTTTCGTCGAGTATGACGCATTTTGAAGTGCTTGAGCCTACGTCGATGCCCATTACATAATAATTTGCCATTCTGCGTTCCTTATGTGTTGTTTTTGTACTAATATCGTAAATAATAAATTATTACCGATATTTTATGTTGTCTTGTTTAATATAGCATTTTTCATGTCTTTATTCAAGAAAATTTGCGCATTGTAATGTAATATATATAAATTTCCCAACCGCTTATTATATGCGCCGCAAGTTACTTTCATGATATTCAAAATCACAAAGCTTGCCCGCAGACGGCAAACCGTATACCGTAGGTGCCGAAGACGAAAGCCTTTTTCCCGCGGCATTTACCGCTAACGGCAGCTCTGCAATTTCAATATTCCATACTCCCCTCCAACCCTCATCTTTGCTCAAAGCGGCGCATTTATAAAAAAACGATTAATATTTATACAAATGTTGACTTTTTTATATATATGCATTAATATAAGCTAAGTTCAAGTAAAAAGAAATTTCCTTGATAAAAAGCCGTTTTATTGCTTTACATTATTAAAGCGGCAGGAAAACGGAACTTACATATATATTGCATAATTATTCATAACCTTTAAAAGGGAAGGAAATAAAGCAAATGAGCTACGATATTTTTGTTGACGGAGCCTCGGGAACAACGGGGCTTAGGATATTTGAAAGAATAAAACAGCGCGGCGACATGCGCCTTATCACGCTCACCGAAGAAAGACGCAAGGACATAAACGCGCGCCTCGAGGCGGTGGAAAAGGCGGATCTATCCATACTATGCCTGCCCGATATAGCCTCAAAGGAAATAGCCTCCCTTGCTCCCGAAAATGCAAAAATATGCGATACCTCCACGGCGCACCGCACCGACGAGGGCTGGGTATACGGCTTCCCCGAAATACGAAAAAGAGACGCTATACGAGCTTCAAAGCGCGTAAGCATACCGGGCTGCCACGCAAGTGGCTTCATATCGGTGGCGGCGCCTTTGGTACAGGGCGGTCTGCTGCCCGACGAGGCGTATCTGTCCGTCAATTCCCTTACGGGCTATTCGGGTGGCGGAAAGTCTATGAT
>CAYTMY010000130.1:1307-4725 GCA_964439075.1 uncultured Lachnospiraceae bacterium
AAACGAAAAGAACGAAAAGATGTACTCTCCCCGTATGTACGGGCTCACTCTTTCGCATAAACACTTAAAGGAAATGCAGAAGGTGTGCGAGCTGAAAAACACTCCCCTCTTCACTCCCGTGGTGGACGACTACTACTGCGGAATGCTCGTGAGCGTACCTTTGTTTTTACCCCTGCTAAAGGAGGTACACAGCGCCGAAGACGTGCGCGAATACCTGAGAGAGTACTATAAGGGAGAACCGCTCATTACGGTAAACCCGCTGAATACTCTTCCCGATGAGGGATTTCTCGCCGCAAATACGCTTGCGGGGCGCGACGGGATGTCGATAAGCGTATACGCAAAGGAAGACATGCTTCTCATCACTTCCCTTTTCGACAATCTCGGCAAGGGCAGCTCGGGCGCTGCCTTACAGTGCGCGAACATAATGCTCGGCACGGAAGAGACAAAGGGACTTATCATATAACAACAGCCCAATACATAAGAATAGCGGAGAAATAATAAAATGAAACAAATACAAGGCGGCGTAAGCGCGCCGAAAGGCTTTAAGGCTGCGGGAATACACTGCGGAATACGTAAAAACGCTTCCAAGGAGGACTTGGCTCTCATAGTGAGCGACGCCGATTGTTCGGCGGCAGCCGTGTACACGCAAAATAAAGTAAAGGGCGCTCCCATATACGTCACACGCGCTCACATAGCCGACGGACATGCGCGCGCCGTGATATGCAACAGCGGCAACGCCAACACATGCAACGAAAACGGAGTCGAGATAGCTCAGAAGACGTGCGAAATACTCGCTTCGCAGCTGAATATAGCGGCGGATGATATCATAGTTGCCTCTACGGGCGTGATAGGGGCGCCTCTTTGCATTGAACCGTTTGAGGCGGGCATACCTAAGCTGGTAAAAGAGCTTTCACCCGACGGCGGACAAAGCGCGGCGCGCGCCATAATGACGACAGACACCGCACCTAAACAGCTTGCCCTCGAATTTGAGGCGGGCGGAAAAACGTGCCGTATAGGAGCTATGGGCAAGGGCAGCGGCATGATAAACCCGAACATGGCGACCATGCTCATATTCGTTACCACGGACGCGGCAATATCCCCCGAAATGCTTCAAAAAGCGCTTTCGGACGACGTAAAAGATACCTTCAATCAGATATCGGTGGACGGAGATACCTCTACGAACGATTCCGTGGCGGTATTGGCAAACGGCATGGCGCAAAACACTCCCATAACCGACGAAAACTGCGAGGGCTACAAGGCATTCTGTGAGGCACTGAGGCAGATAAACACGTATATGTGCCGCGCCATAGCCTCCGACGGAGAAGGCGCCACAAAGCTGATAACCTGCGAAGTGAAAAATGCGGACTCGAAAGAAACCGCGCGAAAGATAGCCAAGAGCATAATATCGAGCAGCCTCTTCAAAGCGGCTATATTCGGTTCCGACGCAAACTGGGGGCGCGCGATATGCGCCATAGGCTACACCGAGGGCGATTTTTCCGTAGATAATATCAATATATCACTCTCAAGCGAGGCGGGAGACATTTTGGTATGCAAGGCTTCCACCGCGGTAGACTTCGATGAAGATAAGGCGAAGGAAATACTTCAAAAGAAGGAAATATACGTGCTTATCGACATGCACGCGGGAGAATGCGAAGCGACGGCGTGGGGGTGCGATCTCACCTACGACTACGTTAAGATAAACGGAGACTACCGTTCATAAAAGGAAGATGACAATGGAAACGACCCAAAATACCGATTTGTTTGTAGGTCTTCTCAGCGAAGCCCAACCCTATATAGAAAAATACCGCGGCAAGATAATGGTGGTAAAATACGGCGGCAACGCCATGGTGAGCGAAAGCTTAAAGCACGCAGTCATGAAGGACCTCATCACTTTGAATATGATAGGCATAAAGGTGGTGCTGGTGCACGGCGGCGGTCCGGATATAAACCTGCAGCTTGAACTTATGGGAAAACAGCCCGAGTTTATCGGAGGACTGAGAAAGACCGACGATGAGACTATGGAGGCAGTGCAGCAGGTGCTTGCGGGCAAGGTAAACAAAAACCTTGTGGCAATGCTGGAGGGCTACGGAGTGGGACTGTGCGGAATGGACGGAGAAATGCTCCTGTGCGAAAAAAAGAAGACCGAAGAGGACTTGGGGCATGTGGGCGAGATAGTAAAGGTGAACGTAAAACTTATACGCTATCTGCTCGATAACAGCTTTATTCCCGTTATAGCCACAGTGGGTATGGACAAAAGCGGCACGGCTTACAATATCAACGCCGACACTGCGGCGTGCGGACTCGCCATAGCGCTGGGAGCCGAAAAGCTGATAAGCATGACGGATATCGCGGGGCTTCTGCGCGACGTACACGACGAGAGCACCCTTATAGACGAGGTGGAGGTAGGCGAAGTGGACGCCCTTATAAAACAAGGCGTGATACAGGGCGGAATGATACCCAAAATAAAGGGCTGCGTGGAGTGCGTGGAGGCGGGCGTTTCGGAGGCGGTCATAATCGACGGAAGAAGACCTCACGCGCTGTTTATGGAAATATTTTCGGACAAGGGTTGCGGAACCCTGTTTTATAAAAAATTAAGGAGACAAATGAATGCAAAAGGATGATATCTTTTCACTGTATAATGAATATATAGCGCATACCTACGGACGCAACGAACTTGCGCTCGTGCGGGGAGAAGGAATGTACGCCTACGATGCAGAGGGCAACGCATACCTCGACTTTTCCAGCGGCATCGGCGTAAACAGCCTCGGCTACTGTGACGGAGATTGGGTGGCTGCGGTAACGAAGCAAGCGGGTACGCTTCAGCATACGAGCAATCTGTTTTATACGGAGCCTGCCGTAAAGCTTGCGCAAATGCTCTGCCAAAAGACCGGCTACAGCCGAGTGTTTTTCGCAAACAGCGGAGCGGAGGCAAACGAGGGCGCGCTGAAAGCGGCAAGGAAGTACTCTCTCGACAAATACGGGGAGCAAAGCGGTCGCTACGAAATAATAAGCCTAAACGACAGCTTTCACGGACGCACGGTTTTTACTCTTACGGTAAACGGTCAGGAAGTATTTCACAATCATTTCGGGCCTCTCGCACCGGGAATAATATATTCGCCCGCAAACGACCTTGAAGCTCTCAAGGGCAAAATCAACGAACGCACCTGTGCCGTTATAATAGAACCCGTACAGGGAGAAGGCGGAGTGATACCTCTGAACAAAGCTTTTGTTGAGGGAGTGCGCGCACTGTGCGATGAAAAAGACCTTATAATGATAGCCGACGAAGTGCAGACGGGAATAGGGCGCACGGGCAAGCTGCTCGCGTGCGAGCACTTCGGCGTTAAGCCCGACATAACGACCCTTGCAAAGGGCTTGGGCGGCGGCTTGCCGATAGGCGCGGTGCTCTTCAACGACAAAA